>PCTP01000160.1:0-6934 GCA_002770795.1 Gammaproteobacteria bacterium CG22_combo_CG10-13_8_21_14_all_40_8
CGTCAATTACAAATCCCTGATTCCAGCGTGAGTTTTTTACAGGCTGGCATTATGGGAGCAACCTTCTTCATGACGTCGTTCTTCTCGTTAATTCTAGCGCAAAGAGCCGTTGCAGCTGAAGCCAAAGCCTTAGAGAGATCTCAAGCTCTAGAACATCTCAGGAAAATGAATGAAAAAGTCATTCAGCATATGAAAACTGGCGTTCTTGTAGTGAATCATCTGCAAAAAATTGAATTATTTAATCAGGCCGCATGGAAACTGCTAGGTATGCCTGAAAACCTGCAGCAAGCTTTTCTCCCTCAAATTAACACTCAACTCGCCAGAGAATTAAAGCAATGGCTCAAACATAAAAACTATCGCCCAACAATCATTCAGAGCAAGTCAGAGGCCCTTGATCTGAATGTCAGTTTTCAATTTTTTTCAACCGATGCCACCATCAAAGATCAAGTTCTTATATTTTTAGAAGATCTTTCCACTTTGACTCAAACAGCACAACATCTTAAATTGTCTTCTTTAGGGCGGCTTACTGGCAGTATCGCTCACGAAATTAGAAACCCTTTGGGTGCATTGAGTCATGCAGCTCAATTATTAGAAGAATCTGACAGCTTATGCCCAGAAGATAAATCCTTATTAAAAATAATTCTTAATCATACCGAAAGAATGAATCTCATGATTGAGAACATTATGAACTTATCACAACGAAAACAAGCCAAAACTCAATCCATTCAACTGGATTTGCTGCTTCTACATTTTAAAAATGATTTTGTGTTATCACGCACACCAAAACCCGAAATCGAAGTATTAATTAACCCACCAAGAATCAGCATCCAGTTTGATTTAACCCAGTTTATTCAGGTGGTCACTAATTTATGTGAAAATGCCGCAAGATTTAGCTACGAAAAAACTCAGGTGCCTTTGGTAAAAATGCAAGCTGGAATTCGCTATGGTTCCAAACAACCTTTTCTGGATATTATCGATCAGGGGCAAGGTGTCGCAGTTCAAGATGTGGAGCATATTTTTGAGCCATTTTTCACAACATCTCCTAAGGGTTCTGGTTTAGGGTTATACTTAGCCAGAGAACTCTGTGAAGCCAATGGCGCTAGACTTGAATACATCCCCATCCCAAGTGGTGGCGCTTGCTTTAGAATTAATTTTACAGAGAATACAGAATCCACCTAAAAATATACTCGGACACCGTTTCAAAGCAATTCTTTATGAAAGGTCCTAATTTTTAAATAGTTATGAGAAATGCGAATGAGTTCAAACCAACCTATTGCTTTAATCATTGATGACGAACCAGATATCTTACAGCTGTTATCCATCACACTTGGGCGGATGAATATCCAAACAGTCAGAGCAGAAACAGTCAAACAAGCTTTGCAGCATCTGAGTGAACAAACCTTCGACTTATGTCTTACCGATATGCGACTACCTGATGGCACAGGTATGGACATTATTTCTGAATTACAAAAGATCTCGCCACAAACGCCTATTGCCATGCTCACCGCTCACGGCAATATGCAGATGGCTATAGAAGCCTTAAAACTGGGGGCTTTTGATTTTGTATCTAAACCCATAGAGCTGCCAAAACTAAGAGAACTCATCCAATCAGCCTTACAATTAAAGAAGACTCAACCTAAATCCAAATCTACACAACAACTCATTGGCGATTCTTTGAATATGCAACAATTAAGAGCAACTATTGGTAAAGTAGCGCGTTCTCAAGCACCAGTGGCAATATTTGGAGAATCTGGTACAGGCAAAGAATTAGTTGCTCGTTTAATTCATATGAATGGTCCAAGACATGCGGAACCTTTTGTGCCGGTAAACTGCGGAGCCATCCCCTCTGAGCTGATGGAAAGCGAACTTTTTGGACACATGAAAGGCAGCTTCACTGGCGCTATCAATGATAAACCAGGGCTTTTTAAAGCCGCTCAAGGCGGAACATTATTTTTAGACGAAGTCGCCGATCTGCCACTGCATATGCAAGTTAAATTGCTTAGAGCCATTCAGGAGAAATCGGTTCGCCCCATTGGTAGTAGTCAAGAAATCAGCTGTAATGTCAGAGTGTTATGCGCCACCCATAAAAATTTAGGTCAAATGGTGACGAATGGACAATTTAGACAAGATCTCTACTACCGCCTAAATGTGATAGAAATTATGGTTCCTCCTTTGCGATCCAGAAAGCAAGATATCCCTATATTGACCATGGCTTTATTGAGAAAAATAAATCCTCAAATTATAATCTCACCCTCCGCACTGAACAAACTTGAACAATACGATTTCCCTGGAAATGTACGTGAACTTGAAAACATCTTAGAAAGAGCCACCACTCTACTCGACTCAAACAGCCTAGAAGCGGATGATTTAATGTTTTCATCCCACACACAAACTATCATCAATCAAAAAGACCTGAGTCTCTCTCTAAAAGAGAAGGAAAACTCCACGGCTTCATCCAACGCTTCTCATTCATCAGCATCCACACCACTTTATCGTGGCACACTAGCGCTGGATGAGTTTCTCGAAAAAATAGAAAGAGATGAAATCACTGCAGCGCTTGAGTCCTGTCGCTGGAACAAAACCGCTGCCGCTAAACAATTAGGCATTTCATTTCGGGCCATGCGTTATAAACTTCAAAAATTGGGATTGGATTAAACTATTCCCTAGGAGCCTGTCCGAGAATAGACTGATCGACTGCGGCCAGGCCCGTTTGGCCAGATTTCCCGATGAATTTCGTTAAATACGACTGCATGGATGCAGGAGGTAGAGCAACGCAGGAGCTGTTGCCGAGAGCGACTATTCGCCTCAATCCATCGAAAAATCTGACTCAAACAAGCTTGCCCTCGCTACGATCGCTATTCTCGGACAGGCTCCTGGGAATGTACAATCTCTTACAAAGAGTTAATTAGATCTCTGATAGACTTTTTAAATAATTTTGATAAATTAACTTTAACTAAAACATATTTAACTAAAACATATTTAACTAAAGCATAAGAGTAGCAAAACAGCTTAAATTCGTGAAAAACTAAAATCAGCAGACTCAATACAACAAGGAGGTTGTATGAAACAGAATAATGGATATACGTTGTTAGAACTTATGATTGCGCTTGCGATCATCTCAGTTTTATTAGGCCAAGGCATTCCAAGCTATCAAGCAGCTGTAATAAGATCAAAAGTTTCCTCCCAACTTAATGAGTTAACTGATCTATTAAATCTGGCCAGAATTTACGCCATTTCAAGAAATGTTGTCACTACAATCTGCCCAAGTGCCGATGGAAAGTCCTGTTCGAGAGATTGGACTCAAGGGATTATGCTATTTAGAGATGAAAATTTAAACCATACCAAAGATCTCCATGAGAACATCATCAAAATCTTGCCAAAATTACCCAACTCGCATCTTTTAACTTGGCGTGCATTTCAAAATAAAAACTATCTGCAATACTCGCCTTCTGGCTTTACCAGATCCCAAAATGGTACTTTTAGACATTGTGTCACAGGAGAAACCCTCAAATATAATCGAGCGCTTATTATCACTGTCTCAGGTCGAGTTAGGATGTCGCAAGACAAAAATAAAGATGGTATCTACGAAGATAGGAAAGGTGAGCCCATAAAATGTGGTTAAACATCTTTCACTCAATAGGCGAATCATCACTTGTGTTTTTTTGTTTAAGTAATATTTCTTTAGATTTTCCTTTTATCATAAGTATCTTAGTTTTACCCTTAGAAACAGGGATCTCCTTCTCAAGATTGTGAGGCTGGACAGTTTTACTTGGTTTTTTTGCCACAATTGTTTCAACTTCAAATTTTATAGACTTATCTTCTGGTGGTTGCTGACTATAAACGATATTTCCTTGAGCATTTTTCCATTTATAAATTTTGCTATCTTGTGCGTAGCCAAGAGATAGACTTAACGCAACGGCAAATAACAGGATAACTCTTATATTTTTAAACATATCTAGAACCTCTAATTTTTAAATTCAATGCACTCAATCCAGGATTTAACAATCCCAACAAGTTTTTGTGCCCCAAGTTCTAGAGCCATCTAAAGACAAGGTTAAATCTCCATCGCCTGCTTGCACGCCTTTGGGGGCTGCCTTGATTTTAAAATCTGTCGCTGTTTGGGTCACAATTGATAAATCATAGTATTTAGTGGAACCATCTAAAGGCGCTTCATTGGGGAAAATTCCCGACGCGCCGACTGTAGCTCCAGCATAGGTACTTTTTTCGGTATAGTATCTTTCCATCGCTTGGGCTAAGGCGGAAAGACTTGCTTCTGCATCACCTCGACGAGACTTGGCTAAATGCCCCTGATAACTGGGTATAGCCACAGCGGCTAAGATGCCAATAATTGCAATCGAAATCACAATTTCCACTAAGGTATAACCTTTTAGCTTGAACTTCATTTTCTATCCTCTGATAGTTTCTTTAACTTGAGGTCTTTATGCCATGACCAACCTACTTGTTTTACCAAAAAATATTTCTAGTTATTTTCCATTTCAATCCAGCTTAATCGCCCTGTACGGGAAGTCTCTCCTATATCAATAACTCGTTTCTCCACTGTTCCCACGTTGGTAGGGGTATATTGACCATCACCCAAAAAGCCAGAATCCATGGGAATATTATTAATAAGCTGCCCACTATAGGCAGAATCCGAATCATCAATCACACCGTCATTATTTGTGTCAAATACCGCATTTGTAGGTGTTAGACCATCCGCCAAATTAACCGACATTAGGAACCCTCGCCCTCCCGCTGAACAAGCCTCAGCCTCAGGAATTAAGGTATTAAAAAACACCGTATCACTTCTCACATTCGGAGAAAGTACCACTCTCTCACCTGGATCTGCCGCTAGATTGAAGTCCATATACCAGCCATTTTGTGTCGTTCCCGAGCCATCCCAATTTACCGCACTCCCCGTTGTTGTTCTAAAATTACCGGTATTAACAATGGTTCTAGATTCTAGTTTGGCTCTTAATAGTTCTTTATCCCCCTTATCCCATACCGCGTAAAAACTCTGAGTCTCAGTATTAGACAAATCTCCACCAACTAAATATTGTCCAGTACCGAACAGCACCAGTATATTGGGTTTATTGGTGTTAATAGTAGCTACATTTGGATTGATCGCCAGCACAGGTGATGAGGTGATAGATTGTATATCGCCAGCACTATTTTTGGCTGTAAACAGTGGCTTTGGTGTGTTGCCTTGCTTATAGGCAACCGCCCACTGCGATGCATTGCTAGAACTCACATCAAAAACCCACATATTACCATTGACATCCCCAGCATAGACTCTATCTGCGATACCATCCGCATTCAGATCGGCTAAAGCAGGTTGTGATAGTCCACCCGTTGCACCCGTATCTATCACCGTATAATCCGAGGTGGTCCAAGAACCATCTATTCCTGCATCTACGTATACAATAAATAATTTAGTCCCAGTACCACCATAGCCATTACCAAAAACGACAGCCCACTGACCATTATTCATCAGCGCCACTACAGGTTTGCCAGTGACATAGCCAAGAGATGCATCGTCACTATTGGTAAACTCCCATAACACCCTAGAAGAAGCATTGGCGCTGGTAAAATCAGCAGGATCTGTTACATCTAATGCATAAAAACCTCGTCCACCACCACGTAAGCTACCAATTAAGATGGTTTTCCAAGCACTATTAATATAAACATCTGCGGCAATGGGTGTACCGTCGACATAATTCTTATGGACATAACCGGGATCGGTTAAATAATGTAACCCTTCTGTCGCTGAACTACTGGAATATAATGCGTTAGGTACATAAGCAAAAACCTCGCTACCAGCAGTTTTTGTCGCAGTATCTGAGGTTAAAAAACCATGCAACATGCCATCATTTGCTCCCACATAAACCACGGGATCACGATCGGCTTTGCTGGCTTTAAAACTTGAATAAAACTTACCATCCACCCCAAAAGGTGCTTGGTCAGGATAACTCAGCTCAGGTTCTCCCACAAAAACGGGGCTGGAATGAACAATATCGCCCAAAACAGTGCTTCTAATTCGATAGGTTGAACCTTCAGAAGTCCGAACACCTCTTAAATAATCCAATCGAGCCGAGCCATTGCTATCTGCGGTGCCTGAAGGACTGGTATTTAAATCTGCTTTTTGTGCCGTGGTTAAATTGGCCCAATCAAATAAAACACCATCAGAACCATTATAAGTCAGTATATAACGATCCTGTGGAATTAATGCATCTAGCTTGCTCGAGGCAGTCCAAGCTGTACCCAATAAATCGCCTGTTGTGGCGTTTAAACGGGTAGCGGTTAATTCTCCACTCCAATCAGAAGCATTAAAGCTTGCCGTCATAATCACACTACTACTTTTTAAAGTGGACGTATTAAAGGCCACACTGGATGCGCCGCCTTGGCTGGCCGAATCGAGAATTTCAGTCACCGCATTTTTTAATTCAGTTTTTAGGCTATCAGGTGAGGTTGCGCTAAACATTTCACCTCGACCATTGATGACTGCATGGTATAAATCATCCGCCTGAACAGCACCACTTTCTTGTAAGGGTTCCACCCAATTAGGTGTAGTCGCATAGGCATCGGCAACTGTGTGATGGGTAACACCAAAAATATCACCTGTAGCATTCAGACCCACTGCATAGGTATTCATATGCAGTGAACTATTACAATCCAAAGATGGATCCACAGGAGATTGACTACAGGCTGAAGGGATTGGCGATAAATCATGGGTTAAATCTGGCCTTAAATTGGTATCATAATATTTCATAGCAATATCAGCTAAGGTATTACTATATTCATCTTTATAAGGCGTTACGCCAGAATAAGCATCCGACACATTATCCACATTACCCACAGCTGGACCATTGGAAAGATTATTTGCAAAACCATCGGTAAAAATCAATGTATAATTCTTTTGACAGGCTTCCGTGATAAT
>PCTP01000160.1:7089-7763 GCA_002770795.1 Gammaproteobacteria bacterium CG22_combo_CG10-13_8_21_14_all_40_8
TGGATAGGTCGTTAAACCAAAACATGCCCGTACGAATACCACTGAGTCCATCCAATGCAGCGGTCAGTCCTCCTCTCATCGCTTGATGACGACGTCGATAATAAGTAAACCAATTGGCAAAATTCTGTATTTCATCAGCATAGCTGCGTTGATAGCTCGTTCCCACATTATAATTGGCGGTAGTCGATTTAATTTCAACTTTTTTCATACAAGCACCACCAGGGCCTATGGCATCCACTCCTGAAAAATAAGAAGGATTGTCAACATATTGTTCATAATGAATAGGTAATACCTTATCACAGATTCTGGTTTCAGGTGGACTCTGTAAAGGAGACACTATACCGCTAGGTGTCGCCGTTAAATTATCGGTAATCAATATTTGATCAACAAATGAATAGGGCTCTCTATTTGCTAAAGTCAATTGTTGGCTCGAGCCAGAGAGTGTGACTGTAGCATATTTTTCCCACCGCCATAAGCCATTATCGTCATCATGACCATCTCTCCATTTATACCAATATTCTGAATCTGAATCCTGATACCAGTCTGAAGGTTCATCGCCTCCTACGTCTTCTTGTGCCGTTAAAATCTCATCGTCCCCAAGTCCTTTGACATTAATCCAAAATGAATTATTGGAATTGCTCCAAAAATAGCGCCTTATCCAAACATTAACGATC
>PCTP01000153.1:0-3202 GCA_002770795.1 Gammaproteobacteria bacterium CG22_combo_CG10-13_8_21_14_all_40_8
TGATCCATATTTTCTTTATCATGTTCTTTGAGTGCTTTAAATACTTGCTCTTTTGGGATGGTTGTTTTTTCTTTGTCGGTGTCATATTCATTTGCCACGGCCATGTGGCAAAGTGGAGTGAGAGTGAATAAGGAGAGAATCAATAATATATTTTTCATTTTATTACCTTTTGAGTTTGAAGTTTATTGTTTGTAGTGGTAGCACTGGTATTAATTAACATCCTATTGGATTTTTTTAATTTGTTGTTTTTTCCATAAAAAATAAACAGTTGGGATCACCAATAAGGTGAGTATCATCGCACTAAACATGCCGCCTACCATTGGGGCGGCTATGCGACTCATTACTTCTGATCCAGTCCCAGTGCCAAATAAAATCGGTAAAAGCCCTGCAATAACAGCTACGCCTGTCATCATAACTGGTCTTACTCTCATTCCCGCACCTTGAATGACTGCAGATATTAAAAGCTGAATACTGGGTGGAGTATTTGCAAGGGCAGCCTCATTTAACATTTTCTGATAGGCTTGATTGAGGTAGACCAACATGATGACACCAATTTCAACTGCAACTCCTGCAAGGGCAATAAAACCCACGCCCACGGCTACAGAGAAGTTAAAACCCTGGAGATACATTAACCAAATGCTACCTACCATGGCCATGGGTAGAGTGCCCATAATAATAGCCACTTCTATAAAGTTTCTAAAGTTCATAAAGAGTAATAGGATAATAACAGACAAAGTCAATGGAACCACATAGGTCAACTTAGCTTTTGCGCGAACCATATATTCGTATTGTCCCGACCAACTAATAGAATATCCAGGGCTTCGTTTTAGTTTTTCATTCACGATTTTTTGTGCTTCGACCACATAGGAGCCAATATCTATACCGTCATTGATATCAATATAGGTCCAACCATTTAATCTAGCATTCTCACTTTTTATGGCGGGTGGCCCATCTTCAATATAGACATCAGCGACATCAGCGAGTGCAATTCTTTCACCAGTAGCTGTGACAATAGGTAGAAGCTCTAATTGTTCCGGTGAGTTTCTATAGTCTTGAGGATAGCGAATATTGATGGGGTAGCGTTCTAGTCCTTCTACCGTTTGAGAAATATTCATACCACCAATAGCCGTAGCAACAACTTGCTGAACATCTGCGATGTTGAGGCCATAACGAGCAGCTTTCTCTCGTTTAATATCGACTTTAATATAGCGTCCACCCACAACTCGTTCAGAATAAACAGAAGCGGTGCCTGGTACTTGCTTCATGATCGTCTCTAATTGTTGACCAATTTTTTGAATCTCTGTAAGTTTTGGGCCAGAAATCTTTATCCCCACAGGGGTTTTAATACCAGTAGCCAGCATATCGATACGAGTTTTAATTGGCATTACCCAGGCATTAGTCAGTCCTGGAATCGTCACTAGCGCATTCAGTTCTTTTTTAAGATCTGCGGATGTTAAGCCAGGACGCCATTGATCTCTTGGCTTCAACTGGATAAAGGTTTCAAACATGGTCAGTGGAGCAGGATCTGTTGCAGTATCAGCACGACCTAATTTACCAAAAACTGTTTTTACCTCAGGGACTGTTGCGATGAGCTTATCGGTTTGTTGAAGTATTTGTCGCGCTTTGCCAATGGAAATTCCGGAGTAAGTGGTAGGCATGTACATGAGATCGCCTTCATCCAAAGGTGGGATAAACTCACTGCCAATTTTATCTAAAGGCCATGCACCAACAAACAATAACAATATAGCGGCAACTAATGTCGATTTTGGATAATTAAGCACAGTTTTCAAGGCAGGAATGTATAGTGCGGTGAGCAATCGATTGATTGGGTTTTTATGCTCTGCCAATACTTTCCCACGAATAAAATAACCCATTAGGATAGGAATTAAAGTGATAGATAGTGCTGCAGAAGCTGCCATGGCATAGGTTTTTGTAAAGGCGAGCGGTGAAAACATGCGACCTTCTTGAGCTTCTAAAGTGAAAACAGGCACAAAACTGATGGTGATAATAAGCAAACTGAAGAAGAGGGCAGGCCCAACTTCCACGGCCGATTCCACGACAATTTTCCATCGATTTTCTGATGTCAGTGGTGTCTTTTCCATGTGTTTATGCATGTTTTCTATCATAACGATAGCCCCGTCGATCATAGCGCCAATGGCAATTGCAATACCTCCAAGAGACATAATGTTGGCGTTAAGACCCTGTAAATGCATAATGATGAAAGCGGTTAAAATTCCTACTGGTAAGCTCACAATAGCCACTAAGGATGAACGGATATGAAATAAAAATATCATACAAACCAAAGCAACGACGGCAAATTCTTCTAAAAGTTTGTGCCAAAGATTTTTTACTGCACGTTGTATTAGACCACTTCTATCATAAACGGTAACAACTTCTACGCCTTCAGGAAGCCCTTTTTGAAGTTGTTGCAATTTAGCTTTCACTCCATCAATGGTTTTTTGAGCATTCTCGCCATAACGCATAACGATAATGCCACCAACCGCCTCACCTTGCCCATTAAGTTCTGCTACGCCCCGACGCATTTGAGGACCAATGCCAATATCAGCGACTTCTTTTAATAACAAAGGCGTGCCATTTTGATTAAGCCCTAAGGGTATATTAGATAAATCCGTGATGTTTTGAATGTAGCCACTGGCTCTTACCATATATTCAGCTTCAGCCATTTCTACCACCGATGCACCAATCTCTTGATTGCCTTCCTTGATAGCGTTTTGAATATGAGAGAGTGGGATACCAAAAGCCCTCAGTTTATCTGGATCCACCTTCACTTGATATTGCTTAACCATGCCACCTAAGGCAGAAACTTCGGACACACCAGGGACAGTTTGTAATTCATATTTTAAAAACCAATCTTGCAAGCTGCGTAACTGACTGATGTTATGTTTGCCTGTTTTGTCGACCAATGCGTAGAGATAAACCCAACCCACACCCGTTGCATCTGGTCCAAGTTGCGGGCGAGCTTGGCTGGGTAGTGACTGCGCAACTTGGCTTAAATATTCCAATACTCGACTTCTAGCCCAGTACAAATCGGTTTTTTCGTCAAAAATAATATAAACATAAGAGTCTCCAAAAAATGAATAGCCTCTGACGGTAACAGCGCCAGGAACTGACAGCATGGCCGTAGTCAAAGGATAAGTCACTTGATCTTCAACCACTTGTGGTGCTTGCCCAGGATAGTTTG
>PCTP01000153.1:3229-7690 GCA_002770795.1 Gammaproteobacteria bacterium CG22_combo_CG10-13_8_21_14_all_40_8
GATCAGGTATGGCGTCTACTGGCGTATTTTTGAGGGAGTACACACCAGCAGCCATTAAAATCAGCATGCTTAAAAGAACAAAAAATCGATTAATCACAGACCAACGGATAATAGAAGTAATCATAAGTCATACCTCCTATTGGTCATTTTGTTCAGACTGATGTTCAGTATCAGTCTGTTCGGGAGTTGGCATGTTATCCATAGGCTGATGACTCATTGATTTCATCTGCTCATGATTCATGGTGCTACCATTCATATTCATCTGCTCATGGTCCATGGTGTCACCATTCATATTCATTTGCTGATGGCCCATATTGTCCATTTTCATTTCATCATGATTCATCGAAGAGCTGTCATCTGAATCTACTTTTGACTCAGAAAAATCTGAACTATATCTCTTAAAATCTGAGGTTTTGCTGGATTCTGAATCTAAGAGAAATTGTGCGGAGGTGACAATACGATCGCCTACCTCTAAACCAGATAAAATCTCGATAAGGTGATCATTAATTTGACCAATTTTTACATTGATAGCCTTGAAACGTCCATCACCTAAAGCGAGTACTACACGATTAGTATTTCCTGTTCTTATTACAGCCCCCTTAGGTACCCTGATCAAGTTCTCTTTATCCAGGGTGGAAATGACAACTTGGGCAAACATATTGGGTTTAAGCTCATGATTGGAATTTTCAAAGCGCAGCCTCACCTTAATGGTACGAGTTTTCTTGTCCAAAGCCGGGTAAACATAATCCACTTTTCCGCGCCATTCTTTTCCTGGTACATAATCTAAAGTCATCACCACGGGCAAGCCTTTTGAAACACTCAAAGATTGTCTTTCAAAAACTTCTGCTTCTACCCACATTTGATCAAGCTGTCCTATGGACATCATGGTTGTACCCGGTTGAACAAAAAAACCTTCGCGAATTTGTAGGTTATCTATGACGCCTGTTTGTGGACTGAAAAAAGTAATGCGTTGTTTTACTTTTCTGGTTTTTATAAGATTTTTAATCTCGGACTGAGATAGTTGTAGTGCTTGAAGTCTTTCTTGTGCCGCCTTCATCAGTCGATCATCCTTTCTCTTCATTGCTAATAACAATTCTTCCTGTGCGTTGACTAATTCAGGAGCGTATAAGTCATATAAAGGTTGATTTTTGACGACGGGATCACCTGCAGCTTTGACGTAGAGTTTTTCTATCCAACCCTCAACTCGCGGATGAATATGCGTCAATTGTTCTTCATCATATTGTACATACCCAACAGTTTTGATGGTGTGATGTAAGGTGGATCTTGTTACCAAAGTTGTTGTGACGCCCAAGTTGTTGATTACATCAGGAGAAACACGAATGGTTCCTTGGCTATTGCCTGGCGTATTTTCTTCAGCATAAACTGGCGTTAAGTCCATACCCATAGGGGATTTTCCCGGTTTATCGCGCTTATAATTGGCATCCATGGGAGCTACCCAGTACAAAGGTTTTTTCTCTTGGCTACTTTCTGTTTGTGATAAATTGTCTTGGAGGTGAGATTGAAACAACAAAAAATAACTGGCCAGGCTCAGAATAATCCCAATAGAGGCTCCCACTAATAACGGTGCTATCTGGTTAGATTCTTTCTTCATTATTTTTCTCCTTGTGCAACAGCAGATTCAATCATGTTCATAGGTTGTTTCATAAACAGATAATTGAGTTCAATTATACTTTGCTGACGATCGACATCGATGGTTAGTTTTTCGAGAGAGGCATTGAGTTCAGCAATGCGTGCGCGAACAACTTCAGCAAAATCCCCTGCATCATTGGTATAGGCTGTTAATGACGCTTCGGCTTGAATATGCGTTTGCGGAAGTAATTTGTTGTTAAATAACTCACGTCGTTCATTGAGGCGAATTAATTTGTATCTTGTGCTTTCAAACTCAGCCATCAATTGGCGAATGGCTAGCCACTTTTCAGTCTTAACAGATTCCGATTGATTGATAGCAGATTTGACTTGTTTATCTTGACGGTTAGCGGTAAAAAAAGGCAAATCAAAACTGATCCCAACAGAAAATAAATCAGAACGAGTATTACCTAAAAGATCATGATCTCTATAACCATAAGCGGCATTTAATCCCCATTCTGGTTTATATTTTTGTTTGGCGAGTTCAATTCCTTTTTCACTGGCTTTGATTTTTTGTTCCAATGATAATATTGCAGGATGATCCGCTAGATATGGGTAAAGTTTTTCTGGTTTTATGGGTAACTCAGACTGATAAAGTGCCGAATTCAGCATCTTAATATCAGGTAGCGTCTTGGCTAAGCTGAGCTGGGTTGCATCAAGTGAACGGCTATTATATTGATCCACTGAATAATCGCTTAACCATTCAAGGAGCTTTTTCAAAGCCATATCGCGTTTTTGTTTAAGTTGCATCAATCGATCATCTAAATTAATGAGTTCTAATTCCGCTCGAATCAAGTCTTGTTGACGAGTTCTCCCTGCAGTAGAAGAGTAACTAACTTGTGCCACATCGGCCAGTTGTTTAAATAACCCACGATCTTGCTCGATCAGCTCAATACTTTGTTGTGCCCTGTAAGCTTCCAGCCAAATTTTGCTGGAAGTTAGAATCAAGAGCGCTTTACGATTAAGACGCTGATAGGGATATTGGCTGCCCATGAGTTCGAGTTGTTGTTTTTTTAACGCCAGACTATCTCCTCTTGGAATATTTTGGCTTAAGCCAATGGAAAAGCTGGTCATGCCTTCTTGTGAGAAGTTAAAACTATTTGCCGCAATATTATTAAGGCCTAGAGTCACTTTAGGATCTGGAAGAGTTGAGGCTGATATACTTAAGTCCTTTATGGACTCTTCAGTGTATTGGTTACCTGCAAGCCAGGGATCATTATGCAAAGTCACTTCGGCCAGTTGTTGCAAGGTTAAGACTTTCTGCGTATCTTGAGTCTCTTCAGCAGAAAAAGAGATGGCTTGTAGTGAGGTTGAGAAGATCAAACTCATTAATATCGGATAAATCCAATGAATTCGATCAATAGAAAAATAGTTGTTCATTTTTTGCCTCGTACTGAATTTGAGAAATTTAACACATCAAATAGATGTCCAAAAATCATCGTGTTGATTTAAAGAATCATCAAAATGTGGAATTTAAGACGGATCTAGACCTTGTTAGGCAATGATGGGTGGGCGATATGGGGTTGGAGCGAATAGGGAAAGATGAATCGTTTGAGTATGACTAATAGATTTTTGGCGTTGAGCTAAGACAGGATTTGTTGTTTGAGCAATACCCAAAGCAGCCATGCAACTGGTCATAGAACCATCACAACCTTGTTGACAGCATTCCAGTTTCATCTTGTGTTGGCTTGCCATGGATGAAATTTGCATCATGTGGTGGCTTGTATGTTGAACTTGTGGGGTGTTTTTAGTTATCTCTTGTCCCTGAGAAATTGGTGCCATTGGTTGCATAGATGACATATTTAAAGTCGAAACAACCGTCTGGCCAAGGAAGGTCAGTATCAGTAGTAGCGAAATGAAATAATGCTTGCTTAAGTTCAATGAGTTATCCTTTTGTATAATATATACCCTTGCTACCTCAAAATGATTATATACCTATTATCATTGAAGTTGCAATATACAATATTTAGTGTAATTAATCGTTAACCCATTGATTTTATATTTATTTTGTATGAAGATAAATCAATATTCTATTGAACTTTGGTAACTCATGAAAACAAAAAAAATTGATAATGTCGATTTGGCTATTCTCACCGCCATTTATAAAGACTCACGACTTTCCAATAAGGATCTGGCAGAGAAGCTAGGTATAGCGCCATCCACATCCTTAGAAAGAGTCAAGCGATTACATAAGGAAGGCATATTACAAAATTACTTTGCTGAAATTGATTACAAATCTTTAGGGGTTAATTTACAAGCCATGGTATCCATTCGTCTGGATAAACATACTCAAGAGAAAGTAGAGCAATTCAAGAAAAATATACTTGAGGCGAAGGAAGTGATTTCTATTTATCACATGGGCGGGGAAAATGATTTTTTGATACATATTGCTGTGAATGATGTCGAACATCTAAGAGACTTTATCTATCTCGCTTTTTCGTCTCAGTCGGGTGTCGAGCATATTTCAACGGCGCTTATTTATGAGCATCAACGTAGTCGAGTCCTTCCTTATCAATTATAGGCACAACTTTAGGTAGAACTTCTTTGCACTCCAAAGAGGATTCTAGGATAATATCAGCAACATATTTAATATTCTTTCAAGATAGAACCCATTCATGAATCATCATCAGGTCGGCAGATTGCGCTTTCTGTGGATAGCTATACTCTCAGGTTTTGTTACTTTATGGGCTTGTACCAAAATTATATTTGGTTCTTATCTGGTTAAAAACTATAGACCTTATGTTGATCTGATTATGCAAAAGTGGTCAAATCGACTATTAACTTTAGTTAAAGCCAAAGTTCAAGTAACTGGTA
>PCTP01000152.1:0-1573 GCA_002770795.1 Gammaproteobacteria bacterium CG22_combo_CG10-13_8_21_14_all_40_8
GCACCTGAGTTTACCCAAAAGTTTGGAGGCCTATTATCAAGAAACCGGCAGAGCGGGTCGTGACGGATTACCAGCCAATGCTTGGATGAACTATGGTGTACAAGATGTGATTTTATTGCGACAAATGATGGAGAGCTCAACAGCTCATCAACAATTTAAGCTAATAGAACATCATAAGTTAGAAGCTATTTTAGGCTTTTGTGAGATCACCAGCTGTCGCCGCCAAGCCCTGTTAAAATATTTTGGCGATGAGATGAAACAACCTTGCCAAAACTGTGATACTTGTTTAACACCAGTAAAAACTTGGGACGCGACCAAGCCGGCGCAAATGGCGCTTTCTTGTGTGTATCGAACGGGACAAAGATTTGGTGTGAATTATTTAATTGATGTGTTGTTGGGTAAAGAGAGCGAACGCATCCAACAATTTAAGCATCAGCAATTAGGTGTGTATGGTGTTGGAGGTGAATGGAGCGCGATAGAATGGCGCAGTATTTATCGACAGTTAGTTGCCAGAAATTTACTCACGGTTGATGTTGAAGGCTATGGAAGTTTAAAACTCACAGAAAATTGTCGCGACATACTATCAGGAAAATCAACCCTGCATCTGCGTCAAGATCCGCCCAAAACATCAGAAAAAAAGGCCAAGAAAGCTGCAAAAAAATCATTAGCTGACAATTTGAGCTTACAACAACAAGAATTGTTAGCAGCGCTCAAAGAATGTCGAACACAGCGAGCAAAAGAAAAAAACATTCCCCCTTATTTGGTTTTTCACGATGCTACATTAATGCAAATGGCAGAAAACGAACCGCAAAATTTAAATGAGTTCGCTCAAATTTCGGGGGTGGGAGCTCATAAATTGGATGTTTATGCTGAAGACTTTTTGGCCGTAATTAAAAGCTTTCAATAAGCAAATATGATCAAGTCAAAAACAAAGCACCTAAACCTAAAAACACCACAAATCCCACAATATCGGTGACGGTGGTAAGGATCACTGAACC
Organism: Gammaproteobacteria bacterium CG22_combo_CG10-13_8_21_14_all_40_8; assembly: GCA_002770795.1. Lineage (GTDB taxonomy): Bacteria > Pseudomonadota > Gammaproteobacteria > Enterobacterales > 21-14-all-40-8. The sequence continues at coordinate 999 of PCTP01000152.1, forward strand.
TGAAAGTGCGGGGTCTAGTTTTAGTTTATCCAGTACCACGGGTATGACGACGCCAGATAGTGATGCGGCTAATATATTGACTAAAATAGCAATGGCGATAACCATGCCTATTAATTTGCTATCGAACCAATAGGTGGTGACAACACCTATTACAATGGCCCAAAGTAGTCCGTTAAAAGCGCCTACACTCAGCTCCTTTTGGGTTAAGGCTTTCAAGTTACTCCGGCTGACTTGCCCGAGGGCTAAACCCCGGATAATGAGTGTCAGGGTTTGGCTGCCGGCAATTCCGCCCATGCTGGCGACCACTGGCATCAGAACTGCTAACGCAACCACTTGTTGTAAGGTGGCTCCAAATAAGCCAATAAACCAAGAAGCTAAAAAGGCTGTTAATAGATTAATGCCAAGCCAGACCATGCGATTTTTAGCACTTTTCACCACCGGGGAGAACAAATCCTCATCCTCGTCCAAGCCAGCGCCCGCCATGATTTGTGCTTCATAATATTCATTGACTATAGCTGCTGCGGTAGAGACATTGATTCGGCCTAAAAATTTTTCGGTATCGTCAATAACGGGTA
>PCTP01000152.1:1635-3046 GCA_002770795.1 Gammaproteobacteria bacterium CG22_combo_CG10-13_8_21_14_all_40_8
AAGGGGTCGAGTTCGGGATCAGCAAAATCTGTAAGATGGTCATGTTCCAGCGCTTGGAAGAGTTCATTGACGGGAACAGTTGAATGATAATGGCCGCTACGGTTGACCAGAAAAATTAAGTTACAATGCTCAGGGACCTCTCGGCGTAGTAATCTAAGTGCATCCCTTACTCTGGCATTCACGGGCAGAATCAGTAAATTATGATCAACCCAGTGACCTGCAAGATCATCAGCATATTTTTGTGCTCCTTCGAAGTAGAGCTTTTGTTGCTCGTCCATGGCACGTAGAGCCCGATCAACTAAGCGATTGGGTAAGGATTCAGAGAGCTCAATTAGATCCTCTGCATTAATGCCAGTAAAGAGCGCATCCAATTCGGATAGCTCCATGCTATCCAGTACAGTTTCACGAGGATCACCACGCATTTCTACTAAAACGGCGACGCGATCAATGACAGGAATGCTTCTCCACATCTCAAGACGTTGCTGAATGGGTAAAGATTCTAGTAATAATGCTAAATTATCATGCTCTTGATCGGCTATGACGGTCTCAATAACTTGAGGCTGTTGCTCGGGATCGGCGCTAACAATTTCGTCAATGATGGTAGAAAGATCGTCTGTCATGGCTTTCCTTCAAATGAATGAATACTTTAGCAAGTTAGTTGTAATCAGGTAAATTAGAGGTTGTTTCTTGGATTTTTTTTTGATACGGTTAATTCTGAATGAATAGATTTCCTATTTTAACTAAATTTGGAATATTGAGGACAAGATAGCATGGGGAGCAAAAATAAGATAGTAACAGCCTTGGGGTTTTCGATAATTATTTTTGCAATAACTGGTTGTGATAATGAGTTTGAGCAGCTAGAACTGGGCATTTCACAAAGTCGCTCACACAACAGTTCTCCCAATGCAGCAAGGGATGATCGCCCAGAAGGATCAAAGGTTAAGCAAGCGATGCGGACGACGGATATCGCGAAAATAGAAGCTCATTCTATGCACCTTACTAAGGTTTCAGAGCTCAACGCAGCCCCAATATCACCCTCCATACCTACGGTGAATAAGAAGAAGCCCGATTTTAGCCGTATTCGAGATGTTCACGCTAAAAAAATCGCATTTTTTGATTATTTGTATGATTATATTGAAATCGTCAATTTAGAAGTGGTACAGAGAAAAGATAGAATTATCGATATTTCTCACAAAAAAGACAGCGAATTAGCGGATGATGATAAAGCCTTTATTGAGCAAATGTCAGAGATGTATTTAAAAGATCATGATGCTTCCGATACGATTGCAACGGCCAATTATTTAATTCCCTATGTGGATATTGTGCCGTCTTCTTTAGCCTTGGCACAGGCGGCGAACGAATCTGGTTGGGGGACTTCACGTTTTGCTGTGAATGCCAATAATTATTACGG
>PCTP01000152.1:3053-7621 GCA_002770795.1 Gammaproteobacteria bacterium CG22_combo_CG10-13_8_21_14_all_40_8
TGTTTTAACAAAGGTTGTGGATTAGTCCCTAAAAAGCGTAATGACGGTGCTGCTCATGAAGTACGTCAATTTAAAACTCCCCAAGGATCGGTCAGAAGTTATGTCCGCAATATTAATACCCATAGAGCCTATAAAGATATCCGCAAGATGCGTAAAGAAATGCGTAAAAACCAACAATGGCCATCAGGTGCAGATTTAGCCAAAGGATTAAGCCGCTACTCTCAGCGAAAAGGAGCTTATGTGAAAGAGATACAGACGTTAATACGTCGCAACCATTTAGACAAATATGATGAAAAAATGCGTGAAACCATAAGGCAATATCGCTTAAAGAAGGGGTTTAATATTGTAACGCTTTAATGGCAGAGCTTAGCCCATCAAGAGACAAAGGATACATCGCATTTTCAACCAATTGATTCACCATAGAAATACTATGGGTATATCCCCAATATTTTTCATCTATGGGATTAAGCCAAATGACCTTGTCAAAATGTTGGGTGAGTCGTTGCATCCACACATAGCCTGCTTCCTCATTCATATGTTCAACACAGCCACCTCGATGAGAAATTTCATAGGGCGACATCGATGCATCACCGACAAAAATCACTTTATAATCTGAACCGTAGGTATGTAAAACGTCCAATAAAGTGGTGTGATTGGAATAACGTCGAGTGTTGCTGCGCCAAACATTTTCATAAATAAAATTATGAAAATAATAATATTCAAGATGTTTAAATTCTGTTTTACAAGCAGAAAAAAGTTGTTCACATAAAACGATATGATCATCCATGGAACCGCCCACATCTAAAAACAATAATACTTTAACGGCATTATGTTTAAGAGGCATCATTTTAAGATCAAGTAATCCCGCATTTTTTGCTGTACTGCTAATCGTGGCATCCATATCTAATTCTTCTGATGCACCAGTTCGGGCAAATTTGCGTAACTTTCGCAGCGCCACTTTTAAATGACGAGTGCCTAATTCAGCTTGATCATCAAAATCTTTAAACTCTCGCTTTTCCCAAACTTTTGCGGCACGACGATGAAGACTTTCTTCGCCGACTCTAATTCCTTCTGGATGATAACCACTGTGACCAAATGGTGAAGTACCGCCTGTGCCAATCCATTTTGATCCACCTGCATGGCGTTCATGCTGTTCTTGCAAGCGTGCTTTGAAAGCCTCTAATAATTTATCCAAGCCACCCAGACTGTTAATTTTAGCTTTTTCTTCTTCGCTAAGACTTTTTAAAAATTCTGATCTTAACCAGTCTTCTGGGATCAACGTTTCTAGAAAATCTTCAATATTTTCTAGGCCTTTAAAATAATGACAAAAGGCTTTATCGTAGCGATCAAAATATTTTTCATCCTTGACTAAACATAATCGAGCTAAGAGATAAAATTCATCAATATTCGCAAAAACAATTTGCTTTGAAAGTGCTTCTAACAAAGTTAAAAGCTCCTGAATGGAAACGGGGATTTCCATTTTTTTGAGCAAATAAAAGAATCGAATCAACATGAAAATGCTGAGGTTTAAGATTCACGACGTAACATAAAAGCTAGTTTTTCTAGCAGATGCACATCTTGTTCATTTTTTAATAAAGCACCATACAAAGGAGGAATGGCCTTTTTAGGATCTTGTGATTGTAAAATATCTTCAGGAATATCATCCGCTAATAATAACTTTAACCAATCAATCAATTCAGAGGTTGAAGGTTTTTTCTTAATTCCAGGCAATTCTCGGATCTTAAAGAAAATTTCCATGGCTTGTTTTAACAAGTTAGCTTTAATATCGGGGTAGTGAACCTCAATAATCTTCTGCATAGTTTCTTGATCCGGAAATTGAATATAGTGGAAAAAACAACGTCGCAAGAATGCATCGGGCAGTTCTTTTTCATTGTTACTGGTAATAATAATTAAAGGGCGATGCACCGCTTTAATCGTCATACCTGTTTCGTAAACAAAAAATTCCATTTTATCCAACTCTTGCAATAAGTCATTAGGAAACTCAATATCCGCTTTATCAATCTCATCAATTAGAAGCAGTACCTGTTGAGGTGCAGTAAAAGCCTCCCAAAGTTTACCCTTTTTAATATAGTTCGCAATATCATGAACCTTTTCATTGCCCAGTTGAGAATCCCTTAATCGAGAAACCGCATCATACTCATACAAACCCTGATGAGCGCGCGTGGTCGATTTAATATGCCATTGAATTAAAGGCATATTCAACGCTTTGGCTGCTTCTTCTGCTAAAAGCGTTTTACCCGTGCCGGGTTCTCCTTTAATCAGTAAGGGGCGTTGTAAAATCTTGGCAGAATTAACGGCCAACTGGAGCTCTGGAGTGGCAATATAGGTTTCTGTACCAGTGAATTTCATGCGGGGTCCTGATAGTGGGTTGGGTGACCCTGTAAATAGTTTGGGTAAATTTTAACACTATCTGTTTGATAAAACCCTATCGGTAGGAAAAAAGCACATTAAATGCGTTCATAAGCAAGCGAATCAAAGGGGCGTGCGGCCGAGTAAGGTCGACAATTCCAGAATTATTAGGTGAAAAACTAAGCATCGCTAAAGTCAATGTGAGTCGCTAGTGACTGTTCCTTTGGCCCAAAAACAAAGCGACGCTCTTACAGATTTGGCCTACTAAGTTGGGCGAGGGCAACTTTCTGGCAATATATCCTGTGGACACAATGTATCCAAGTCGTTTTGTGCTGGTAATGATTGAGTCTTCAATTAGAAAATTGATCGCCAGATTCTCAATAATAACAATGATAGACTAAAATGAGATTCTGTGGAAAGTGGCAATTAAGGTCGTACCAGTCGCAACTTGCATGATAGAGTAATTAAAGTGTGTGTCCATTTGTTTGTTGATTAGCATATTATTCGGCTAGCCATAATCTAACCTTAAAAAATAACTATATCTATATATCTGATGCCAGTTTAATCTATACTTAGTTAATTCGTATTACAATTATTGGAGAAACAAATGAAAAAATGTTTATTAGTCGGTATCTTAGTTTTGCTTCAGATAGCTTTCACCCGCCCGGTAGCGGCCGCTGATTTTGACTGGTTGAACAATTTACAAGTGAGAGCCGAAGCCGATGCCTCTGGTTTTAATTTAAGTCTAGCTAGCCGTTTTCATATTGGCGATCTTGAGATAAAAGCAGTTTTAGGCCAGGTTGAGAGAGGCGGCGATGCTTATATGATATTCAGATTAGCGGAGCTTTCTCATCATCCATATACTCATGTTTTAGAAATTTACCAAAATAATAAACAGCAGGGTTGGGGCAAAATGGCTAAAGAATTGGGGATTAAACCTGGCTCTAATGAATTTCATCAACTTAAGAAAGGCCATGATCTCGATTCGGATAAAGGCGAGCCAAAAGGAAAAAATCACAAAAATGAAAAGAAAAATAAAAAGCCGAGAAATGAACTTGGACACCCATCAATGAACTTGCAATGAACTTGGACACCCATTACTAACAATGAACTTGGACACCCATTACTTAAAAATATAATCAAATTAACCTTCTAGATTAATTTAGTGCACCGTTGTAAAAAGATATTTTAGATAAATTAGGAAAACACAGAAATATTGGTGAAAAACTCAAATTCTAGTCATGTCAAACATCGGAACCCCGATAATCAAGATTTTTGTTGGAATTATTCGACGAAAATCAACCAGATGCTGTAAAAGGAGAGTTAGAACCTTGACCATTCATCCAATTCAAACTCAGCTTTAAAGCCAATGTTTTGATTTTATTTGTTGAACCCACAACACGATACCAGCGTTTACCGAAATGATTCACCTGATTTATCCAGCTTTCAGGCTCGATTTGCAATCGTTTTAAGATAGGCAAAAGTTTCATGGGAATCGAGCCAGACTTATCAGCCCGAATAACACGTCCTGACCAATCTAACAACTCTAGATAATCGTTTAAATAAAAAGGAATACCCGTACTTTGTTGATTATCTCCATCCATGATTAACAAGTTATCTGCAGCGTGTGATTTACCGAGATATTCACGTATCCTTTCTTTCACAGAGGTATAATCAGAAGTTTCAGGTGTCGTTGCCACATTGGCTCGAATGGGATTTAAGTCCACATAGGCGATACAGGCCATGAGGGCTGCATCATCCAACAGAGCTTGAGACTTGAAGCGGCCCTCCCAGAATCTACCTGTGCACATATCTTCTTTATTGGCTAATCTTGCCAGATGTTCATTCAAACAACGCATAAACCAACTTAAATCCGAGAGACGTTCACGCCATTTCTCTATTTGAGTATCAAGCATCATTTTTTGGATATCTGAGAGTGGCGAACCTGATTGATACATTTGCACTAAAGCCCCACCAGAGTATAGCTTTTGCCATCGTTCAATGACTTCAGACTGACTCCAATGCTTTGATTCCTCTGAAGATAGCCGAACCACAATGTGATAGATGATTACTCATAACGGCATAGGCACAAACATCAATAGAAAATATGGATGTAAGCTGATTGATTCGGTCAACAACCCATTGTCTTCTGTGTTCGAAGTTCTTACCTGAGAACTCATCTTTCCCACAAAGGAAAG
>PCTP01000100.1:0-4762 GCA_002770795.1 Gammaproteobacteria bacterium CG22_combo_CG10-13_8_21_14_all_40_8
AAGAATTGAAGACTATCCATGGATTTGATAGTACTGGACATGATGCTTGAGATCCCATTCATTGTTTGGCTCATCAAAGAGAAAGTCCCAGAGAAGGCCAGAAGCTAAATGTCCAAAGCGTGACAAATACCGCTTCTACTCTAGAAAAAAACAGAATAACTTCCAGTGCTTATAGGATGATTTTGAACCTTTCATCTTGAATGGTATAACTTATAAATCTAGTTCGTCCAATAAATCATTATCCACCTTGGATTGATGCTCCATGTCATTCGCAATACTATTAAGAATAGTATCTGGATCAAACTCTTCTTCTTCCATCTCTGCTAATTTAATAAATTCTGTTTTATCCATGGCCATTTCAAGATAGAAAATATGATGGTTACGAGTGGAAAAGGAAACCTTTCTCATTTGCGCTCTATCCAAGGTTGTGCCAATTGACACCACCACCTGCTTATTGATAGTCAACATCTTTGGTTGGTTTTGGGTGATATTGGTCTGGAGTGTTTTGCGCACTTTGTTAATAAAATCACCTAAAATTTGATTCATCAATTCAGAATGGATGTCTCCCACTTCGTCAGAAGTATGAGATATTGCTAGTTCATCCTTGGGCATCCCCATTTTCAGCATATAATTTTGATAAATCTCTATAGCCGCCTGAGCGCTAAAATTAGCAATCACCAACCCCGAAAAACCCCCATCAAACAGCACAAAACACCCCAAATCTGGACTTAGACTGGTTTTATTGATTTTTTGAACCATGGGAGAGAAGCTTATTCCGCTATCACTTGCCACATTTAACACATTAACGACGGAATTGCATAGCATCAAGAGAATTTCATCAGTTGAAACTTTTTCGATCTTACTCATCTATCCATCCCTCAGTATTTTTAGTTCGTCATATATCTGCTAAGTATAGACAGTTTCTCAAAAGATAAAGGTGATTTTCAGGTCTATCTTTAGGAAATATGACCCCAATAGCGCCTTATTGTAGTTTACAATGAAGATGATTCCCTGAAAATTATATACATCATCAAGGTGGCCTCCCAATAAAACGAACCGAAGCCGCCGTGAAATTCATCGGGATATTCATTATTCATTGGACATTATTCATTGGACACCCATTTCTTTTTTTAACAATCTGGGGTATTTTGTCAAAAAAGAAATGGGTGTCCCAAGATGCCATCCCCAAGATGAACATTCCAAGATGAACACCAAGATGAACACCAAGATGAACAAAATCCAACAAAATAAACCCTGTGTTGAAGTCTTATGAGTGTATTATCTCAAACCAAAGATAAGATTTTGTATTTGTTGAAAAGTCGAGGGGGATGCACTTCTCAGTTTCTAGCTAAGGAGCTGGAACTCACTAGCATGGGCGCTCGACAGCAATTATTAAAGTTAACAGAGGCTGGTCAAATTACCAGTTTTTTAAAAAGTGAAGGGATTGGACGGCCTAAACGTTATTGGTACTTAACGCAAAAAGGCCAAGCCAATTTTCCAGATAGACATGCAGATTTAACCTTAGAACTCATTGAGTCGGTCAAAATTTTATTTGGAGAAACCGGCCTGGAAAAGCTAGTGAAGGGTAGAGAAAGCAAATCCTTGGATCGTTATCTCAATGCTGTGCAGTCGGTTAAAGGCCTAACGGATAAAGTGAATGCTCTCGCTCATATTCGTACAGAAGAAGGCTATATGACTGAAGTACAATCTGTGGGTGAGAACTTTATGTTATTAGAAAATCATTGCCCAATTTGGGCCACAGCTAAACAATGTCAAAGCTTTTGTCGATCAGAATTAGCGATGTTTCAGCAAGTGTTAGGTGACATGGTTCAAGTCGAAAGAACCGAGCATCGAATTGCAGGTGCAAGACGCTGTGCCTATAAGATATCACCTAAAATAGGTAATAATGAATGAGATCAATTTTTCGAAATATTCTTGGGTTGGTGGTGTTAACCATTTTGTGGGTAAACACCTTGTTTTGGTGTACTCCCTTAATCATAGTGTCCATTTTTAAATTTATACTGCCTATTCCTGAGTGGACAAAAAATATTAACAAGTTATTAATATTTTTTGGTCAATCTTGGATCAGCGTGAACAGCTGGTTAGTGGAGAATATTTCAGGTGTCCAAATAGACACAAACGCTTTTGATAACTTGAACTATCAGTCTTCATATATGGTGGTGGCTAATCATCAAAGCTATGCGGATATTATTATTCTCCAAAAAATATTTAATCATCGAATTCCATTTTTGAAGTTTTTTCTTAAAAAACAATTATTTTGGGTACCCTTTTTGGGTCTTGCCTGGTGGGCATTAGACTTCCCCTTTATGCAACGTCATAGCAAAGAATATTTAAAAAAACATCCAGAAGAAGCTGGCAAAGATCTGATTGCTACCAAAAAAGCCTGTGAGAAATTTAAAACCATGCCTGTCGCCGTGATGAACTTTACCGAAGGCACTCGTTTTAGAGTGGAAAAAAAGGCTAAACAACATTCTCCTTATGTCAATCTTTTAAAACCTAAGGCGGGTGGATTGGGTTATGTATTAACCATCTTGGATGAACAAATTGAAAAAGTGGTGGATGTGTCCATTTCTTATTCAGGAAAAACGCCTGGTATCATTGGCTTTTTGGGTGGAAAATTAAAAAACATTCCCGTGAAAGTACGAGTTTTAGATATTCCTCAGCCAGTTAAAAATAATTATATTGAGAATAAAGCGTGTCGCGTTGCCACACAGCAATGGTTGAATGTCATTTGGCAGGAAAAGGATCTTTGGTTGCAGCAGCATCTGAAGACTAATCTTTAACCAAAAGCATTCTCCAGATAAAAATCTCTTGCCGATGCTAATTGGTTTTCATTAAAAACGGCGATCCCATTTTCGCTGAGTAGTTTGGCTGTGATTCCTTGGCCTTGAATCAATATGCCCTCAAAATCCCCATTATAAATTTTTTGATTGCCACAGGAAGGGCTTTTAGACTTTAAGATGGCCATGATCACCTGATGTTGCTTGGCGAGTTGGAGAGCCTTTTCGGCGCCTTGCTGGAAAAAAGTGCTAAGGTTTTTTCCATCTTCTGTCCAAGCTTGTCTTTGTACATTGAGTTCGGCTTTTGCGCGGGGTGTGGCAAGTCCCCCTAAAACCTCGGGGCAGAGTGGCACCAAAAGATTTTGTTGTTGCCAATACAAAATTTGCTGAGATTTAATATCCAGAAGTTTGGCGTCATATCTCACTCTTTCACCTAAGAGGCAGGCGCTGATTAATATTTTAGGTGAATCGGTACGAGTGTATTGTTTGGGAGCATTGAAGGGCTTCATGGACTGGTGGCTGCTTCTAAAAAGATGAGGTTATCCATCGCCTGTTGCTGACTGCTTCCACAAACGGATTCCATGGCTTTAAAATCTGAGCAGACTTTCGGGCGCGTGGGCTGATTGAAAAGCTCACAGCTATTTTCGTTAGTGAGGTGTAAGCAGCGAACTCCTGCGGGTTTTCCATGGGGCATTTTAGGTGATACAGATGAAATAGATGGCGCGATACAGCATGCGCCACAACCCACACGACATTGCATTTTATTGGATGCTCTCATAGGTTTTCAATAAGGGGTTTGGAATATTGAGGGGAATTCTCAGGGAGGAGACGCCCCGTTGGCTTTTGGGTAAACGTCCAGCCCTAATGTTGACTTGAAGCGCAGGAAAAAGTAATTGCGGGTAGGGTAGTTCTTTATCTCTCGTCTCTCTGATAGATAGGTATTCTTGTTCGCTAGGCGGTGTCTTCAAATGAATGTTATGGGTTTTTTCATCGCAATCTAATTTAAAGATCTCATTCACTGTTTGTTGTACCTCAACAATTCTCTGGCCTATGGCAATCTCAATGTTAGCCTCAGGGTTTTGAGTCAAGCGTTGATGGCGCAGATAAGTTACACTGGATAAGTGATCGGCATGAGCATGAGTCTCTAAAAGCCATTTAACTCGGAGTTGCTTTGCGGCAATGGTTTCAAGGATTTCATTTGCTTGGTTTGTCTCAATAACGTCAGAATGAGCGGAGAAATTTAATACAGGATCAATAATAGCGGCATCCAAGCGAATAGAATCATGCATTAGGTAGCTAAAGGTATGGGTAATTTTATCGTAAAATGATTCAATGGTATATGGCATATAAATTCTTCAAGTGAGCTAAACTAGCAAATAGTAGAGATTATGGTATAAGATCATGGCATATTTTGGAAAGAGTGATATACCTGTGTTCAAAAAGCTTTTTCTATCCTTCTATTTTTGCAGAGAAACCGCTCTATGTCCAAAACAGTTCTGTACCCTGGTACTTTTGATCCGCTTACATTGGGGCATGTAGACTTAATCAAAAGAGCAAGTGTTTTATTTGATACGGTTATTTTAGGCGTTGCTGAAAGTGCAGGTAAAAATCCTGTTTTTTCGTTGGAAGAAAGAGTGGATCTTTGCCAGAAAGTCCTGAATGCGAACAATATTGCCAATTGTAACGTCTTCGGTTTTTCAGGCTTGTTGGTTGATTTTGCCAATAAGGTGAATGCCGACGCCTTAATCCGAGGGATTCGTGCAGTGTCAGATTTTGAATATGAATGCCAACTGGCTCATATGAATCGCCGTTTGAACCCTAGAGTGGAAAGTGTCTTTTTGATGCCATCGGAACAATATGCCTTTGTTTCCTCTTCTTTAGTGCGAGAAATTGCTGCTTTACAAGGTAAAGTCAGTGATTTTGTCCATCCTTTGGTGGAAAAGGCGCTTTTAGCTAAATTC
>PCTP01000100.1:4769-7569 GCA_002770795.1 Gammaproteobacteria bacterium CG22_combo_CG10-13_8_21_14_all_40_8
GAGTCATCTTCTTCCGAGAAAAATTGGGTTGTACTTTCTTTAAACGGTTCTAACGGGATAGTGACAATGGTTTCTAACCCACCCTCGGCACGATTTTGCATTTTCACGCTCCCTTGGTGCATTTCTGCAATGCGACGGACAATGGCTAAACCTAAACCGCTGCCATTACCACCCCGTGCTTCATCTCCCCGTTTAAAAGGTTCGAACAGCTCTTCAAGCTTTGACTCTTCAATGCCATCACCTTCATCGTAAATATTTAAAATGAGGGTTTTATGCTGGACACGGGTAGAAACCCAAACTCGCCCTGTACTATATTTAAGAGAGTTTTGAATTAAATTTCCAACTAAACGTTTAAAGCCCAGTGCTCGAATTTTCATTTTGGGAACTGGCGTGAGCTCTAATTGTAATCTTGAGGGTGCATTCGCAGAGTCAGCGACTTGCTCTATAAGTAAATTGACTTCTTGCCAAGTACAGGGTTCTTCACGGCCATGTCTCACATAGGAGATAAATTGCTGGATAATGGCATCCATATCTTCGGTATCACGAATAATACCTTCTCGTATATCTGCTTCAGACTCAGGCAGGAATTCCGATGCCAAGCGGATCCGTGTGATAGGTGTGCGTAGGTCGTGGGACACGCCCGCTAATAGGAGTGTTCTATCGGCCTCTAACTGATGCACATCACGGGCCATTTTATTAAAGGCTCGAGTCAGTCCAATCATTTCTGAAGCGCCTTCTTCTCTCAGATCACCGGGGACATCTCCTCTACCCACCTCTCTTGCGGCAAATTGCAGGCGACGGATAGGACGGCTAATTTGGCGTGTAAATGCCCAGCCGCCCACAACAGAAAGGATACTAATCACAGATAAATAAATTAATAAGCGTATCGGAAACTTATGCTCAAATTGTGCCAAAGGCAATCTAACCCAAGTATCTTCAAAACCCGGCGCTTTAACCCAAGCAAAGGTTTCAACGTCTTCTTCCAGTTTAACTTCTGTGGGGGAGCCGAGAGCGGCACTCATTTCTTCCGAAATGTTTTCATAATAGGTGGCGCGTTTTAAGCCTGGCAAGTTGCTTTCATTGCCCTTAAAGACTTTGATACCCGTGGTATCAGCAAAAGCGATACTGACCTCTTCAGGGATTTCTTTTTCTAAATCCATAAAAACCACTCTCACCTGCGAGGCGAGGAGGTGAACCACTTGATGCCAATGAGGTTTAATTATATAAAAGGAGACGGAATAAAAGGAAATGGTTTGGTTAATGATCAATAAGGTGGCAATCAACAAGGCAATGCGACTAAAAATGGTTCTGGGTAACAGTTGCATAGTTGTTTTAACCTTGAAGTCCTAATGGCAAATGGAGTTGAGTGAAGCGCCTGTGCAATTTGACTGAGAGTCCACCTCGGAGGGAAACTCTCAGAACAAACAATATCTCTAGTTGTCGCCACCGTCAGGAACAAAAACATACCCAACACCCCATACGGTTTGAATATAACGAGGGTTAGTCGCATCTAATTCAACTAAACGGCGTAATCTTGAAACCTGTACGTCAATGCTGCGTTCTAAGGCACTATAATCTCGACCGCGAGCCAAGTTCATTAACTTATCTCGTGATAAAGGTTTTCTTGGATTTGTCACCAGAGCTTTGAGGACTGCAAATTCGCCACTTGTTAGGCTAATGGCTTCGCCATTCTTACTCATCTCTCTAGTGGCTAAATTGAGTTTAAATCCGCCAAACTCTACATTTTTTTCTTCTGCACTGGGTGCGCCAGGAATGTTTTTGACTTCGCGACGTAGAACGGCTTTAACTCGAGCCAATAATTCACGGGGATTGAAGGGTTTTGCAAGGTAGTCGTCTGCGCCAAGTTCTAAACCAATGATCCTATCCACTTCATCGCCCTTGGCGGTGAGCATGATAATAGGTATTTTACTGCCTTCAGAACGTAAACGCTTGCAAATGGTCAGTCCATCTTCACCTGGCAGCATGAGATCCAATACCATCAGGTTATAGTTTTCACGCTCCATCAGACGATTCATATGATCGCTATCTGAAGCAGTTCGTACATAAAAACCTTGTTCTCTTAGATAACGTTCAAGTAAATTTCTTAAACGTAAATCATCATCAACAACAAGAATTTTGGACTGTTGCTCGTTCATGTTTAATATCTTCAAGTCCCCGTAATAAGGATAATATTACACGATTTTTAACTTTGTGTATTCTTTAAAAAACTATTCGCTTTTGACAGCTGCCCTGCTCAAGGTTAGATTGGTAGGTATTGGATACTAAAAAGAGCTTACCCCTTGAAATTACTCTTAATATACAACCCTGCTGCAGGTGGAGGAAAAGCCAAGAAATTCATCAATCCCATGATGCAATATTTTGTACAAAAGGGTTTCAATGTGGTGTTGAAATTAACAACCTGTAAACGCCATGCCACACAATTAACGCAAGAGGCCGATTTTAGTCAATATCAAGGCGTGGTTGCTTCGGGCGGTGATGGAACCCTCTTTGAGGTTGTGAATGGTTACTTACGCAACACTTCTCTGCAAGATATTTATGCTAAAAAACCACCCTTGGGTATTGTGCCCAACGGTACAGGCAATGCTTTTTCTAAAGAACTAGGGTTAACGGGCGTTTGTTGGCAAAAAGCCATTGATATTATCGCGTTAAATCATCGAAAAAAAATAGATGTGGGGGTGTTTCGCACAGAAAATGAGGTGCATTATTTTTTAAATATGCTGGGATTTGGCTTTGTTTCAGAGGTAAATAAAGCTTCAATTCGATTGAAGTTTCTCGGCCC
>PCTP01000079.1 GCA_002770795.1 Gammaproteobacteria bacterium CG22_combo_CG10-13_8_21_14_all_40_8
ATATTACGCTGAGTAGTTACGAAATAATCAAGCTAAACAAGCCAATTCTTCATTGGTTTGACATAAAAAAACCGCTGTAATCAGCGGTTTTTTTTATGCCATTTACAAAATAAACATTAGCTAGGACTGTGAATATTCATAACCGAGTCCAACGCACTTTGCCCCCACCCTTTTAACTTACCCTCTAAAAAGAGAACGGGTGTTGTTTCATCTTTAGTGGTGTCTCCATCACCATGCGCGCGATGCGTCCTGAAATAATAAACCTGATAGGTTTTCTCACCCTGTGTAAATGACTCTGAAAAGGCAGGTTTCCCCAAGCTATCCAAAACCACATCCAGACTATCACCAATATTCAAACGAGCAATCACTTCTCTATTATGGCGTTGTGTTTCTTCCCAATTGTTCTCCCAACCTGAATTTTCACCATCTCCAATGCTGATCACGCATCCTGACAAAGTCAGCAGGAACGCCAAAGATAGTAGTAACGACAATTTTTTCATTTTAGACTCCAAAGATTATTGTTCTTTCATTGAATTAAAAGTTGAACCAAAAACGCCCAAACAATACTGTTAATGATTTAGGGTTTCCATTGAGATATATCCCAATAACAGATTGACTACAGCAAAAGATGTGCCAAACTAATGAGAACTCTAACTGATTGATCCTTAACGAAAGCTGAATAGAATTATTAAAATGGATGCGGAAAACTTGTGTAATTCACTCATTATTGGCATATTTGTTTCATCACAATCCAATTATTTAACGTCGACTCCCATAAGAGGAATCATTTGATCAATAAATTAATAACCACAAAGGCTACCCCATGATACAACTGGCTTTATTTGGCGATCCTGTTCTTCATAGCCAATCACCACAAATCCATCTTGCCTTTGCCAATCAATTCAATATGGATATTTCTTACCAAAAGCAGCAAATCAGTGATCAACATTTTGAAAAAGCTGTGGCCCAATTTTTTCAGCAGGGTGGGAAAGGATTGAACATTACCGTCCCTTATAAGCCACGCGCTTATCGCTTAGCCGCAATCTGTTCGGCGGCAGTAGCACAATGTGGAGCCGCCAATACCTTATGGATGGAAAATGGACAGATTTATGCAGACAATACAGATGGAGCTGGATTTATTTTAGATTTAAAATCACATTATCCTAATCTCATAGATAAAGATGTATTAATTTTGGGGGCAGGAGGAGCCGTTAGAGGGATTCTTCAACCTTTACTCAATGAAAACCCAAAATCTATCTATCTAGTCAATCGTACCTTAGAAAATGCACAAATGCTCATCAAGGATATTCAATCAAACACAAGCATCCAGGCCTTCAACTTTGATATACCTTCTACACATTCGCCTCAAATTATTATTAATGCACTTTCTGATGATAGTCATATCCAGAAAATATTGGAAAAACTCAATCTAGAATATTGTGAATTTTTTTATGATTTAAAATATGGTATCAATGCCATTCATTCTCTTTCTCTTGCACAAAAAATGGGCATTAAGCAGACCAGTGATGGGTTGGGGATGCTGCTAGGTCAGGCCGCTTTAAGTTTTGAAATATGGACAGGATTGAAACCAGATATTGAACTCATTCATAAAAACGAGCTATTCAAATTCTAATACGGATATAGGACTAAAATAAAAGCCAACATCCAGTCGTGACGATTACAACAAAGATAGTTTATCATTGCATAACGGACTAAACATGAAGTCATTCACTTAAAAACCCTTTCATCAGCTTGAGATAACTGGCATTTTGAATTGTCATAGGTATACTATACCTCTAAATATTCAAGATGCAGGCGCTGCTACAATCGGATTAAATATACTTTATCCTGGCTTATTAAGCCTTTTAAGAAATTGCCCACTCGATAACGCATTTTGATATAACTAAAATCTGCATGTCACAATAACATGCCCTCCCCTTATTATAGCAGGAGATTTTGCTTGAATTTTGAACGCATTAAGTCTTTCCCCCAGTATTTAATACCGCAACATGCTGTGTCTTTATTGATGGGGAATTTGGCTGATCGCCCTTTAGGAAAAATCACAACATCTATCATCAATTGGTTTGCCAAAAAATATCATGTGAATATGCAAGAAGCTATTCACGAGGACACCGCTTATTTTTCTACATTCAATGCGTTTTTTACACGAGAAATTAAGCCTGAAACTCGACCTCTTGCCCAAGAATATGCAATCATTCAGCCTGCAGATGGCATCGTCAGCCAACTCGGAAAAATAGAATCTGATCAAATGATTCAGGCAAAAGGACATTTTTTTTCCTGCATGGATATCGTCGGAGGACAACAAAATTTAGCCGCTAAATTTAACGATGGCCATTTTGCCAATATTTATTTATCACCAAAGGACTATCATCGCGTTCACATGCCAATTCGTGGAAAGCTTCTTGAGATGCACCATATTCCCGGAAAGCTATTTTCGGTAAATCCCTTCACCGCAAGAACAGTTCCTAACTTATTTGCACGCAATGAAAGAGTCTTATGTCTATTTGAAACAGAATTAGGACTCATGGCCCAGATCTTGGTCGGCGCCACCATAGTGGGTAGTATCGAAACGGTTTGGCATGGAACTGTCACGCCACCTTCCAGCTCTGAAATATCCTCTTTTTATTATGAGGGAGATAATGCAATCACTCTAGAACAAGGGCAAGAAATGGGACGATTTAAACTCGGATCAACGGTTATTCTCATGTTTGAACCGAACAAAGTATCATTTCTTGCTCAACTTCAGTCAGAGTCAGCCGTAAAAATGGGAGAGGGGCTGGGACAAGCTCAAAAACGCCAATAAAAATGAAAAATAGCGCAAATTGTATTCTGAGCAAAATTTCCCAAGAAATCGACAATGAGGAGATTTATCAGGTTAAATTAGAGTCCCTCAAAGATATTTCGTCTTCAATTTACCGGATAATCAACCGTTACTCTTTCTTTTTTAACCAATTAGCTATAATTAACTGACAAATGAGTAAATTTAAGCTATTTATCTATATTATACTGTCGTCTATAAAAGTGAGCCTTATGAAATTAGCAAAAAATGTTTTTCATATGGTCAAACAGCTCAAAAATTGTTCCATAATATTTGTTGTTTAACACAGAGGATGTTTTAAACTATGCGATTGATTGTTTCAGAAACTGGTTTAAGTATTCGAGAACCCAAAATTTCCACGGAAGACTTAAACAAATTTTCTCCAAAACAAATCGAATCTTGGCTTGCTACCTTACCCAGAGCTAACACGGGTGAAATGGCCAAACAAATTTATACTTTACTCAGCCATTCTAATGGATTGCTGCTTGATCCTGCTATGCGCATGAAGTTTCTGTTCTGCTTACAGCCCGAATTCGAACGCTTGTATCAAACTCTAGAAAAACACTTCCATAACACCAGTGCGGCATTAAACCCTAAACAGACAAAAATCGCTGAACTTGCTCGAGCTCTGCTTAATGAACAAGCGCTTGCTTATAAAGCCATCATTGATCAGCTTCTAAAAAATTTAAAAGGAACCCCCAATAAGAAAATATTGGGACCAGCCATGGCCTACGCAATGTATTATTTATCTCGTTTAATTGGCCATTGCTATCAACTTTATTTAACGCCCCCAAAAAAATTATGGCATGAACTTCATACATTATTTCAACTAGCAGAGTTCAACAGCCTAGATACTTTTATTACGAATCTGCCAAAGCCGGTTAAATCTGCCACTTTGAGAAACATCTACAAATCCAGTTTATTATTGGCCTTAGCAAACCCCAATCAATTGCGAACCAATGATTTTTGGGCACTGCAATTTGATGCTTTAGATCTCTCTAAACTTATCAAGTTAACCCATAGCATCAGCATACTTCCTTTGAGCGATGAATATGAATATGTAGTCAATCTGCGTGCAAACACAGCACCGTTCCATCGTAGTTTATTGACAGATGATAATGACCATGATTTTATGGGCATTAATGTACAAAACCTCTTAATTTACCTACAAACCTGCTTAGAAAACGCCCAAAAAAGGCCCAAAGAATTATCAACCATTCTGATAAGACACCTCATCAATGCATTAGGTAATATGTCAACTCGTTCCTTCTCAAGAACCCCTTGTCAAGATGCAATGGAAATATCGGTAGGTCTTGCAGCTACTCATTCTTTAATCAAAAAAGGCACAAGAATCAACTTAAATAACGGCCCAAGAGGACCTCATGACAATGCTCATGAAGATGCATTAACCACCCTGGAAGGGAGCCTGAAGGAAGTCGCTCTTTTAGATAAAAAAGAAGCCATGATATCGCATTTTGCATTGGATAATTATGGTTCTGTTGAAAGAGAGCAAAACAGTGATAGTTGGTCCAAACAGTTTAAACCCAAGGTCTCAATTAATGACTCTGAAACCTTACAAAAAGAATATCATTTGACTTCAACAAAAAAAAACAAAGAGCTCTCGCACAAAGATTATCAAAAAATTAAAGCATCTATTCTAAATATTAGTCCAGGTGGTTATTGCCTCACACTGAATGGCATGTTGCCCAAACAGATACAAACCGATGAGGTCATTGGTATTCTGGAACGGGATGAAACGGGTAAAGAAATTTGGAATATTGGCATCATTCGCTGGATAAAAAGAGAATCAAATGAACGCTTATTAACAGGTATCCAATTGATTGCTCCCAATGCAGAGCCGGTGACAACGAGCTTAAGAAAAAACTCAGAACTACCTGCTGTAAGCCACAGCTCGCTCCTGTTACCTTCTTTGCCACATATTGGACAACCCGCTACGTTACTTACACCAACACTCCCCTATAAAGTAGGCAAGATGATTAGTTTTTGTACAGAAACCTATACATCAGAGGTCAAACTAGAAAAACTTTTGCAAGAAGGTAGGAGTTATTCCAGGTTTACATTTAGAGAATTATCCTCAGAGAAAAAAGCCAAAAAAACTGAAAACAAAGAGATAAACGACTCCATGGATGATTTCTCCTCTGTTTGGGAAATTCTTTAAGGACAATTTGTTTAAAATTGTCTACAATTTAGCTAAACAGCCAAAATATATTCAGAGTAAAATGCTCTGCAATTTTTTTCAATTAAAGAAAAAACCAGCTCAGATAATATAATTCACTTTCACCTTAGGCAACAATGTAACCATGTCAAAAGAAAACGCGACAGTACATGCTTTGATATTGGATGCATCTTCAAATGATGCAGAGCAGACCCTTAATATCCTTAGAAATACTGGCATGGCTGTCAGAGCCACTCAAATTGTCAACGAAGAAGAACTCATCGATGCACTTAACCGCCAAAGTTGGGAGCTTTTTTTAGGTAGAAACAATTGTGCACAGTTAACATTACAAGATGCCCTAAAAATCATTAGGGATAGCGGAAGAGATATTCCCACCATTGAAATAGGTTCAGATTATAATGCAGAAAACACATTATCTTGCATGCAAGCAGGCGCTCAATCATTCGCACCTGATGAAAACGATGAACTCTTATGCCTATTAGTTGCTAAAGAACTAAGACACCTTGAAGATAGACGCCGCAGAAAACAAGCTGAAGCTCAACTCACAGAAACAGAAAACCGTTGTGAATTACTATTAGCTAACTCCAGAGATGCTATTGCCTATATCCATGATGGTATGCATATTTACGCCAACCATTCTTATCTTGATCTATTCGGTTATGAGGAATGGGACGATTTAGAATGCATGCCCATTATGGATATGATTGGCAAAGATTTTCGCTCGGCATTTAAGTGTTACCTAAGAGAGCAAACTGAAACGCCTGATAACTCTAAATTCAAATTTGAAGGTATTAAATCTGATGGTGAGAAATTTGAAGGCTATCTATCACTCTCTACAGCAAGCTATGATAACGAACCCTGCATTCAGGTTCTTATCACCACACAAACCTATGATTCAGAGCTTCAAGAAAAACTGCTTGAACTATCCAGTAATGATAGTTTAACAGGCTTATATAATAGAGAAAGCTTGATGCATCAACTCACTGAAACAGTGAGCTTCGCCTCTTCAACGGGAAAAAATGCCACATTAGCCTACCTGGAAATGGATCAGTTTGATGAGTGGGAAGATACTTTTGGACTCAAAGCATCCGATGAAATATTAGTGGGAGCCTCTAATTGGTTAAAAAGTAAAACGGATGATACGGATATTGTCTCAAGAATTTCCAATCATGCCTTTGCCATTCTACGCCCTGATACATCCATCGCTCAGTTTAAAGACTTCGCCAACGATCTATTAACATCTTTTGCCAAAACGCTACTAGAGGCGAATAAAAAGACATTAACGGGTACTTTGTCGATAGGTTTAGCGCCAATTAATGAACGCTCCCCTGATGCATCCCAAGTGTTGCACGATGCCCATGCTGCCACTTTAAGAGCAACTAGCGGCGGTGGTAACAAGTGTTGCATATTTGAATCTGCTATCGATGGTGAGTCCGCATCTATGGATAGAGAGACCAAAGAATCCGTCCGAAAAATACAAGAAGCGATGGAAAGCGGACGCATTTTCTTACTGTACCAACCCATTGTTAAATTGCATGGTGAACGACAAGAATTTTTCCAAGCGCTACTGCGAATTAGAGACGAAAGTGGAGCACCCGTTACTTTAGATAAAGCCTTTCCAATATCACAAAGTAGTCCTTTGGCGTTAAAATTAGACTATTGGGTCATTGCTCAATCCATGCGAGCACTGAAAGAACACCGCGATAAATCAAAAAGTCCAACACGGTTTTTCATCCAGCTCTCAGCAACGGCGATCGAAGAGGATGAGCTCGTGTTATTTATTAGTAAGTCATTAAAAGCATCGCGTTTACCTGCCGATTCTATTATTTTTCAAATAGATGAAGGAGATGCCACCTCTCGATTAAAACGAGTCATTGAGCTTGCCGGCGAACTAGAGAAGTTAGGCATTGCTATAGCAGTCAATCATTTTGGCGCAGGAGTGGCAAGTACCCTGTTATTAGAACGGCTCTCCGCAAAGTCGCTGCAGTTTGTAAAAATAGCTGGGGATGTGGTTCAATCAGAACTCAGTAGTGGAGATGATATGAAAAAACTCAAAGATCTGATCAGTTCTGCGAAGCAATTTAATCGCCAAGTCATTGTGCCGATGATTGAAGAGGCTCAGTCTCTTGCGCAAATCTGGCCACTAGGTATTGATTATGTTCAGGGTTACTACTTGTCCCCCCCCAGTTCAACTCTTCATTTTGATTTTGATGAGGCGGGACTATAAAATTTAGGGCAATGGGCAGACTAAGCCCAAATCCAAGTTAAAGCTTCTAACCCGAGGTAATTAATCGCTAAATCTGCTTGGAGAGCAACAGCAGGTTTAGCGTGCCAAGCCACTCCCATTCCTGAGGATTGTAATACCTTGAGATCAT
>PCTP01000120.1 GCA_002770795.1 Gammaproteobacteria bacterium CG22_combo_CG10-13_8_21_14_all_40_8
CTAACTTTACATCACTAAAAAATTGCGTTCCTACATATCCAGGGCATTCTGCTTTTAACTTAGAACTAACACCACGATTGGCAGGTGAAGACTCATGAATTAAAAGCATCCTAAAGTTGGGATAATAAGTTTCAATAACTCTCATTAAGGCTATTTCCCTAGGAATACTTTTGCAATTTCCACACTTAAAATTATCTCTCAACCACTCAGTTTCAGATTGAAATATCACATTTTTTTGGCAGATGTTACAATACCCATTTATAGAAATATACATATCTATCCTATTTGACAAAGATTTAAACAGTAACACATAACTAATGGATCATTAGTCAAACTTAAAGAAGGTTAACTTTTCGTTTTTCGACATAATCACATTAAATTTTGTATTAACAAAATACTGTAACAGTATCACAACATTAGATCATTCAATTTATTCAACATAAAAATATTGCAATCTATTTTTAAAGTAGCTTTCGGAGAATCCCAGCTCAAGATTTACTTCATTTATAAATTTATTTTGCATGGATAAATCCAAGCTATACTTATCTGTGTGTTTCACAACGGTCATTTGGCATTTTCTTTGAAGATGATTCTCTATCATTTCAATTATTTCTAATATGTGATACCTATATGGATTTGAAAAGTCAATTGTCACATTTTTTTTATTATGTTTTAGGAATTCGAGAACCAAAGCCTGCAAATCCTTGGTATAAATCAAATATCGATAGGCATCATCGCTAACATTTATTTCCACATTATTTAATATAGATTTAAATATAAAATTAATGAGTGTATTCTTATTTGCATTATAACACCCAAAAACCTGTGGAAATCTAAAAATGACATAGCTAGCACTTTCCTGCTTAACCATCTGTTCCATACTCAGCTTATGCTTATAATAGTCATTATAAGCATACTTTTCAGCAGATAATGCACTACTACTGAAATATACTATCTTTTTTCCAGGATTTGATTGAATGGCTTGTTTCAATAGATTTGATTCTCGACAGAATTGTTGACGATCAACACAGTTTGAATTTGAAACACCACTAGCAAAAAATAATATGTCACAACTAAAAGTTTCGTTAATGAAGAGTCTTGCTAACTCACCATTACCTATAACATTAAGATTGCTCACTATTAACCACCTCAAAAGCTTTTTTAATACTAGCGAGCATTGGGCTATTATTAGCCTTCATTATATCAGCATCAAGACAAATCAATATTTCTTCAAATATATCCTTATCTTTTTGAAAGATATATTGTGTAATAGACAAAATTTTTGAATACTCTAAACCTGAATAAGTGGATTTTGTTTTGTTAACCGTATTGTCAAATAAGAAACTAGAACCCACACCATACTTTTTATGCACTAATTCATTGTTACTTTTGAATCGTTTTATAAACTCGCTTCTAGAGTCATCATCGAAAAAAGACAAACGATTAATCTCCTGATCTTCATCTAATTCAACTCTAGAGTACAACTCTAGTATATAAAGCAATTTATTACTCTGCTTTTCATAGAAATGATTTAAAATATGTTTATATTCAGAAACATTTCTAGAATAACTACTATTTATGTTTTTTTCATTTTTGACAAACCGATCCGAATCTGAATTAATATCGAAAATACTACAAAAATCTGCAACTACGTCATTTCTTACAAATTTACTCGGTTCATAAACTCTCACAAAAAAGTTTTCCGGCCTAGCCAATACTTCCCATTTTTCAAGTTCTCTCAAATAAAAAAGTGACTCCTCCTTTGATTTCACAAATTCACCAAAACTTTTCTTTTCCTTGAATACAATATCCCTAACATTTTGTCCAAAAATAGATTCCACAAACAGATCTTGACGCCTTAAATAGCATATAATTTTAATATTAAAACATTCTGAAAATATTTTTTTGAAGTTAGCATTATTATACAAATGAAAACATTCCGAACTTAGCAATATGTTGTTGCATTTGGTTTTATCTATCTCGATCATTAACTCATTCATAAATTGAATTTGTTCGTCATCAGATTTCATTTTCCTGTAGGGATTGTCACCCAAAGTGAATGCGATTTCATGATGCGAGCCATCGCACCATCTTCCAAAATCAGGATAAAACAAGTCGAAATCTTTTTCTAAAACTCGACTATTATTCACCAAAAACATTTGAATAGCAGAGGTTCCAGTTTTTGGCTGCCCTATATGTAGATACAGGTTTTTTTTTGAATTTAACTTGTGATCCCTTTTAATAATTCTTTGCTCAAATGTTTTGATGTAACTTTTTGCAGAGAGAGCCATATCAAATTTACGATAAGTTTTTCTTGCCAGTGATTGATGTTCATCAAAAATGGTAGGATCATCAATATATTTTTTAATGTGATTTGCTATTCCTCTGGGATCAGTTTTACCACAATTATTTAAATCTAATAAATATCCTGCATTTTTCCCGTTAAAACTAATCATTTCTGGAATATTTCCCAGAGATGTAGTAATCACTGGATTCCCACACAGCAGATAACCCATTATTACCAAAGGGTGAGACTCAGATTTATAATAAGTCGGCAGGACAGACACATCAAAAACCTGCCCCCAGCTTAACACTTCATCTGATAAACCTAAGTAATGCAAATAACATTGTGAATATGACTTTTTCAAATCTTGAACATAATCGCTATCACCTATCATAATTAAGTCAACCTTTAGGTGATTTTTTTCTCTAAGAAGAATAACTGCTTGAATTGCTTCTAACCAGCCTTTTTCCTCGATGCCGCGACCAACAAAACCAACAACAAAACTATCTGAATCAATATTAAGCTCACTTTTAAGATTGCTTTCAGGCAAATGATTTGGCATTCCTAGGGTTGGCAAGCATACTAAATCACTACTATCAATTACATTCAGGTGCTCTAAAGCTTGCAGGTTCTTACTGTGAGTATAAATAAATGTTGGAGCCAAACGCACAGTATTTCGAAAAGCATTTTCAAAATATTGTAAATAACAATCCCCCCAAGCTCCTTCGATTATATTCTCTTCATGTCCATGCATAGAAACAAACCATGGTACATTTTGATCAACATTTATATTTTTCTGTATGAAGTCAGTTGCAAACCAACCTTGAGAGTTAATGTAATCGATGTTGTTATCCAATATAAACTGAGACAAAAACATCTTAGTATTCTCACAGTTTGGAAAATCCACCTTATTGACCAAACTTGAAACCATTGCCTCAACTCTAACATCTGTATCCAAAGCCCCTACATTCACCAGAAACGTATTATGCCCCAACTCAGCAAAGCTATTAGCAAGATTTATGGGGAAAATTTCTGCCCCACCAAAATAATATCCACTGAAAAATACTGCTATATTATAACTTCGGTTGTATTTAACCCTGCCTTCTGAGAAAACTTCAATATCATAATAATTTTTTAACTCACCCTCTATAGCCTTGGATTTCCATTCATCTGTAATATAATTGGACATTTTTGAAACCGTCCATTCATTCAATATATATTCACCTAATACAAACTTATGAATCTCTTCAATTTCCTTAAAATACAATTGGGTATCACTATTCAACAGCGCCATTGTTGAAGTACTATGTCTTCTATGATAATTAAGTTTATCTGACACATAAGCAATATCACCCTCAGCCAAACATTTTAGATAAAAGTACCAATCTCCCGCAAATTTAAATTGTTTCAATTTTTCAATAATTGGTTCTATATCAAATTTTCTAAACAAAGTTGCGCTTGCATTTGGTATGGTATTACGGATACCCAACGAAGTTTGTATTTCCTTATACGCAGGCATAGTGTAATCTTTTGTCCATTTATTGCTTGAAACACTAGCGAAAATCGACTCATACTCTGCAATAAACTCACCCTTTTCATCTACAAGATTCGAGTTCGTATACGCCAGTTTTACTCTACTATTGTTAAAACTTGGAACCAACCTTTCTAGAAAAGTATTCTTACAAAAATCATCATCCTCGGCTATCCATATGATATTTGCACGAGACTTTTCTATACCTTTCGCCCATTGAGTGAAAGGTGTTCCTCCATTGATTGTGTTTTGTTCAAAAAATGTAGAAGGTCGTTTATGGGTATATTCTTTTAAAATTATTGCACTTTCGTCTTTTGAAGCATCATCCAGCAAAATTAGTTCAAAATCTTGAAATGATTGTTCTAACACGCTATCCAAACGTTGAGGAAGAAACTTAGAATGATTGTATGATGGGATAACCACACTTACTTTTGGTTTTAATTCTGTATAGTTATATAAAAATTCTAATAATGATAGTTCAAATGATTTTGGGTCAATCATGTGAATATTTCGAACTCTATTCGATTTAAAAATGCTACTTATTAGGGAAATACCATCATTTAATTGGACACTATCAGCAGAATAATCAAGATTAAGAATGATGGGAATTGACAATGATTTTAATTCATCCAAAAACATATAATCTGTCATGCTATGAACATAGATGGATTTAATCTTATTTTTATAATTTAATTTAAGTCTAAGGTAATCACCAGTTCCAAAATCATCACAGTATGTAACATCAAATAAATTAGTAAATCTCCTTGTGTCATTAGTTTTTTGAGAAAAGCAAACACCTATTTTGAGAAAGGTTTTCTCATAGAACCAAGAAAGTTGTTTATAGAGTACGCCTAGTGAACCTACGTCCTCTCCAACAGCTAAAACAAGTACATCTAAACCAGATTTACAATCAGCTTTTTTTTTCGCTGTTTTTTCTAATACGTCATAGGTAGCCTGTAAGTAGCCATATCCATACTCACGATCTGGCTCCAGATGGGTTCCCTCGGCCCATTCATTCCATGCATTAATAAAAATCAATTTTTCATCATGAATATATTTATCATTATTTATAACATTAGAGACATTGTTCTCTAACCATTCTTTATATTTAACTAGAGAAAAATTAGCAAAAATAACACTTTTATCTTGCTTTCTAGCGGTATTGTCCCATGAAAGCATGCATGTTCTGAACAATTTATAATCTGGCTCACTTCGTATGCAGGCGTTTTTTACAACTTCAGAGTAATTGTATATGACCCCCTCAAACTCATCTCTAATCTCTTTTAATTTATCATTAATTGGTATGGCAGTTGTCGTGTGTGGTGGAAACTCCATTGCAGCATCAAAACCATACTTCTCGGGTGATTTTATGCCAAAAGTTTGAGAGCAAATTAAATAGATACCATCATAACCGGCCTGAACGGCCATCTCTCTCCAAAGCTTTACATGTGTTAATATATCAGGAATAATATCCACTCTGTATATGATTAATACAGGTTTATTGTTAATCCTAATATATCTTTCATCGTCAAAATATTCATACAAACTCTTTAAAAATTTTGCAGAGTCTTCCAACGAGTGATTTTGGGCAATTAGCACATCATTTTCTAAGCCGTCCCATGTACGCGTCCAATTTTCATTGGCCCATGTGATACAAAATTCAATATCAATATCTTTATTACCAAGTAGTATCTCAAATGGCTTCTCCATTAAAACCCTACCATCAAACCAATAATAATAAAAATTAAAACCATTAATGCCATAATTTTTTGCTAGGTTTGATTGCTCTTTCATAACTTCTGGCAAACGTAAATCATAAAATCCTAAATGAGTCGGAATATGGGGTTGGTAATGATCTCGAAAGTTTGGTTTGGCTTTTGCAACATTTGACCATTCAGTAAACCCTTTTCCCCACCATTCATCATTTTCTTTAAATGGATGGAATTGAGGCAAATAGAAGGCAATAACTTTAGCATTGAATATTGCAAGCTCATGTTCTTCTAGATCAAAGTATTTTTTTTCTTCGACAATTTTCTCGTACTTATATCCACTTAAAGGCCTATTCTCATATTGACCATGCGCTATGTAATGGCTGAATGGTTCCAGATTGGCATTTGAAATATCGTCATGTGCATCTAGATAATTTTTCACATCAAACCAATTATTGGGATTAAGCCCTCTACTCCAACCATGTTTCAAATAGTGAACAATCCATGAATCTTCCTCTCCCAAATATTCATCAGTTAATTGTGATTTATAAAATTTTTCGTCAAAAAAGTTTGATTCTGATATTATTTTCGCTGCTTTATCAACATCTTCTTGAGACATTGGAACTATCAACCGTTTTTGAAAAATTTCTTTCTCCTCATCAACAACCTTAATTGATTGTTCTTTAGATATGTCAACTTGCATCCTCTTTGATATTGATTCTTTAAGCGTATTCCTTTTTATTGTAGTATCATATTCTCTGAACTCTTTATGTCCAAAATTTGCGAAATGACATAGTAATGTTTTGCTCCAGCCAGCAAGATCAGGATTTAATTTCAAATACAAAGAAGGTTTAAAATATGGGTTAGGCTCTCGTCCTTCAACCTCACCATATACAATATAGTGATACAAGGGATTGACGCCTGATTTTCTAACATCAATATTTTTTGAAAAATAGAAAGAAGTTGAAAAATATTGAGAGGGATCATAAAATTTATTTGCCCCAATAGCAATATAATGCATTAAACAATCATTAAAAGGGAAAAAACCTGAATATACGGTTTTATAGAACTGCTCATCAAACAATCCTGACTCACTAATTGTCTTATAAACGTGAGAATGTGACATCCACACGTTGGAAAATAAATTTTTCATTTATGATTTAACACCATCATCACTTTAAAAAAATGGAGCAATTAATTCACCCCTCTTGAACAAGTTACAAATGTATCGAAAAAGACATTAATAGTTAAAAAAGATTAAATGGTTTTATAAATTAAAGCTGAGTAGCAGATAAATACTTTCAGAAATAATTTAATTTGGTATTTCAACATTAACTTTGTCTTTTCGTCCAGAAATTGTACTTGTATAATCCATATAATCACACGCTTTCATGAAGACAGCCTGCTTCAAACCTAAACACACTAATATTCTAACGAATTAAAAACTTCAGCACTGCTAAAACTTTCTCCTAGCTTATCTTTAGATGACAACAAGGGTTCAATATTTTTAGGCCAGCAAATGTTTATATCAGCATCATTCCAAGCAATACATCTTTCAAAATCAGGTGCATAATAATTGGTTGTTTTGTACAAAAATTCAGCCGTTTCACTTATTGTAATAAATCCATGAGCGAAACCTTCTGGTACCCATAGCATTTTTTTATTTTCGGCGGATAAATATTCCCCAACCCATTGACCAAATGTAGGTGAATTTCTTCTGATATCCACAGCCACATCAAACACCTCTCCGGATACAACTCTGACGAGTTTGCCTTGGGGGTGTTTTATTTGATAGTGCAAACCTCGCAATATCCCTTGTTTCGATTTGCTGTGGTTGTCTTGTACAAAAACTCGTTCACCCACAATTTCATCAAACTCACTTTGACGAAAGGTTTCCATAAA
>PCTP01000085.1:0-6480 GCA_002770795.1 Gammaproteobacteria bacterium CG22_combo_CG10-13_8_21_14_all_40_8
AAATTATTTGTAATAGATTTTCATGGTGACATAAAAGCAAGTGACGTTGAAAATTTAAGAAAAAAAATTAATTTAATAATTCTTTCTGCTAATCCTAAAAAAGATGAAGTGTTACTAAGACTTGAAAGCCCTGGTGGAATGGTACACAGCTATGGCCTTGCTGCTGCAGAGCTTGCAAGGCTTAGAGATAAAAACTTTAAATTAATTATCTGTGTTGATAAAGTTGCAGCTAGCGGAGGCTATCTAATGGCTTCAACTGCCACTAAAATTATTGCAGCACCTTTTGCCATTGTTGGCTCTATTGGTGTAATTGCCGAATTGCCTAATTTTAATCGTTTATTGAAAAAGCTTGATGTTGATATTGAACAGCACACCGCAGGTGAATTTAAACGAACTTTAACCATGCTTGGCCCCAACACGGATAAGGGTCGCGAGAAATTCCGTGAAGAGTTGAACGAAGCTCATGATCTCTTTAAACATTGGGTTTCTACACATCGTCAACAGGTGGATATCGACAAAGTAGCGACTGGTGAGCATTGGTTTGGTACACAAGCTATAGATCTTAAACTGGTTGATGAATTGGGAACCAGTGATGACTACCTAATGAGCCACTCTGAAAAACAGGCTGTTTTCCAAATTACCTTCGAAAAACCCAAGCAGTTGACTTCAAGATTAACAAGGATCCTTCAAGGTTCAATTGAAGGCCTAATAGGCTCAGGCATCAAGCAGTTGAAACGAAGTCGTTTCAACTGGCATCAATAAATCCGGCTGGTGAAAAAATGATGAAGCAATGGATGGGTAAATCTACAATAGCATTGCTCTTCATTTTTTTTACCCTTGCCTACTCTAAAACAGTCGACTTAACCTCAAGTGATCCTTTACCCAACCAACTGCCTAATTTGCCACAAGCTGTTTCTAATAATGCTGCGGCTCAAGTTTCCATTGCTGGCAAAACTTATATTGCTAGTTTCAATGGGCTAGGTAAGGAAAAAGATCTGGCGTCTTTAACCTCTTCCGCCTACCTTTTTGAATCTGATCAAAAACAATGGAAAGCACTTCCAAATGTTCCCGGAAATCAAGGCGTTTTAGCTTCAAGTGCCGTAGGGTTGAATGGCGCACTTTGGGTTATTGGTGGCTATACCGTTGCCAAGGATCACAGTGAATTCTCTACGCCTCATATCTATCGAATAACGCCGCCTTGGGATCATTATCAGCTAGAAACTCAAATGCCAACACCCGTTGATGATACGGTTGCCTTAACATGGAAACAACGCTTTTTGGTTTTGGTCAGTGGTTGGTCAAATGATGGTAATGTCGATTTAATCCAGCTTTATGACGCCAAACAAAAAGTTTGGCAACCGAGCATTAAGTTTCCAGGGCAGACTGTGTTTGGTCATAGTGGAGCCATTTTAAACGACAAAATATTGATCTTAGATGGTGTAGGTGTTGTGGGTAGAATTAATGGAAAGAGACAATTTGCTGCCATTTCACAAGCTTGGCTAGGAACAATTCAATCATCACCAACCATACATATTGATTGGAAGAGGATATCAGATCACCCAGGAAAGCCTCGTTACAGAATGGGAGCCATTTCCTTAGCTCAAAATGGCTGGATGATTTTCCTGGGAGGATCAGAAAATCCCTATAATTACAATGGAATAGGTTATGATTCTGTGCCCAGTGAACCAGCATCCTCTCTCTTGATATTCGATGTGAATCAGCAATGTTGGTTAAAAAATAAAATTCAAGGGCCTGAAGTGATGGACTTGAGAGGTTTGATTTTATGGAAGCAACAGATCTCCGCATTAGGTGGTATGGGGAAGAATCAACAGGTACTTGATAAAATAAGTGAGATAAAATTGCAAGATATGCAAGTGGAAGGCTGTATACCCGTTCAAAGCTAAAACCTTCCTGGGCTTTCTTCTTGGCTAGAGAATAGGTATAGTATTTCAAAAATATTACCCAATAATAAAAATAAACAACAGGAGTTTCCTTTGGAATCGTTAAACAATTTTTTTGTCATGCTTGATGGATATATGGGATCTGCACCTTATTTTCCTATTTTACTCTTAGGTGTGGGATTTTTCTTTACGCTCTATTTGGGTTTTCCCCAAATTCGCTTTTTCAAACATGCGATTAAAATTGTAAAAGGAACTTACGATAAAGAAACTGATCCTGGTGATACGACGCACTTTCAAGCGTTGACAACCGCGTTATCTGGCACCGTAGGTACTGGAAATATCGCTGGTGTGGGTTTGGCCGTTGCAGTTGGTGGCCCAGCAGCATTATTTTGGATGTGGGCAACAGCATTTTTAGGTATGACCACCAAATTTGTTGAAGTGACCTTGTCTCATAAGTATCGCATTAAAGCCGATGATGGCAGTATTGCTGGTGGTCCGATGTATTTCATGGAAAGGAAACTGAATATGAAATGGTTGGCTGTTTTGTTTTCAATCGGTATTCTTATCAGTTCTTTTGGTGCAGGGAATATGCCTCAAATTAATAGTATCGCTTCTGGTTTGTATGATACTTTCGGCATCGATCATATTGTCACTGGTGCAGTTCTGGCGGTGTTGTTAGCCATGGTTATTTTGGGTGGAATTAAACGTATTGCCAAAATCACTGAAAAAATTGTTCCTTTTATGGCGTTCTTTTATGTATTTGGTGCGTTAGCTGTGATTGTGGCGAATTATCAAAATATTATCCCTTCATTTTATTCCATTTTTTCTGATCTTTTTTCGGGTTCTGCTGCAACTGGCGGCTTTTTAGGCGCTAGTATTTCTATGGCTTGGAGCAAAGGTGTTGGACGAGGATTGTTTTCAAACGAGGCGGGTCAAGGCTCTGCGCCTATTGCTCACGCTGCAGCTAAAGCAGATGAACCTGTCTCTGAAGGAATGGTTTCCATTTTGGAGCCTTTTGTTGATACCATTATTATCTGTACATTAACTGGCATGGTTATTTTATCTTCTGGTGTTTGGACCAATAAATATGAGAATAACTTCCAGGGTTCGGATATACGTTATGTGGCTTCACAATATACTGAAACGGATCAGCAAGATCGTTTGCAACTGTTTAAATTTATTAATAAGCAAGAATCAACCATTAAAACCTATGATGGTATCATTAGTGTTAAAGAAGGAGAGGCGGTCAGTGGAGGATTTACCCTTATCGCATCACGTTCATTAGCAGAAGATGTACATTATACTAGAAATGATCAACTCTTTAATGGTGAGTTAAATGTTCAAGACGGCAAGCTCACGGATAATGAAATTCAAGTCCATGGTAAGTCGTTATTACATTCAGTACCTCTAACTGCAAAAGCTTTTAGTGAATCTTTCCTAGGAGATTGGGGAACTTACATCGTTTCTATTGGTTTGTTATTGTTTGCATTCTCAACGGCCATTGCTTGGTCTTATTATGGTGATAGAGCAGTGACTTATTTGGTGGGATCTAGAGGCGTCATGCCTTACCGCATTCTTTATGTATTAGGATTTTTCTTTGCCTCTTTTGCGGATACCACTCTAATATGGAGCATTTCTGCGATTTCTATCTTTTTAAGTACAGTTCCTAATTTATTAGGGATCATCTTATTAAAAAGTGATATGAAGCAAACAGTTGCAGATTATTGGGTTCAATTTCATAGGGAACACCCAGAAGAACGTTAAACAAACCAGTCCACCCATACCCTGTCTTTGACAGGGTATTTTTCATTTTCTTTCTGGTCGGAGCAGTGTATACTTCCTTCATTGAAAAAAGTATTTGGAGAGAGTTATGAGTGATTATCAAGCACCCATCAATGACATGTTATTTACCCTTCACGATGTATTCAATATCATCGGGAAATTGCAAGATCTTAAGCATCCCCTGGAACTTGATGAAGAGTTAGTGAATGCCATTTTGGAAGAAGCTGGCCGATTTGCTTCTCAAGTTTGGGCACCCATTAATCGCAATGGTGACGAGCAAGGTTGTCAATTTGATTCTGGCTTAGTGAGTACACCCGATGGCTTCAAACAAGCTTACCAACAGTTTGTAGAGAGTGGATGGGCATCATTTTATGCCAGTGATAAATATGGAGGACAGGGAATGCCTAAGGCATTGCATGTGCTCTTGGAAGAAATGCTTTATGCCAGTAATACCTCGTTATGCCTCTATCCTTCGTTAACCACTGGGGCTATCCACGCCATTTTGACTCACGCTTCTGATGAGCTAAAAGATATTTGGTTACCCAAAATGGTTGAAGGTCGCTGGGCAGGTGCCATGTGTTTAACAGAATCTCACGCAGGAACTGATCTTGGCCTGATTAAAACCAAAGCACAACCTACAGACGATGGACATTATGAAGTGACTGGCACCAAAATTTTTATCACGGGTGGAGAGCAAGATCTCACTGAAAATATCGTACATCTGGTTTTAGCCAGAGTGGCAGGTGCACCAGAAGGCGTTAAAGGCATTAGCTTATTTATTGTGCCTAAAATGACTTTGGATGACCAAGGCAATATCCAATCTCCAAATGCGGTCCATTGTGGATCAATTGAACATAAAATGGGCATTAAAGGCTCCGCAACCTGCGTGATGAATTTTGATGGCGCTAAAGCCTATTTAGTGGGTGAAGAGAACCAAGGCTTGAAATACATGTTTTCAATGATGAACAATGAACGGCTATCCATTGGTATTCAAGGTATCGGCCTGACTTCTCGTTCTCTTCAAACAGCGACAGCTTATGCCAAAGAGAGATTACAAAGTCGTGGTCCTTTAGATAAAAAGTCTGACACAAGCTATATAGTGGAACATCCTGATGTTAGAAAAATGTTGTTTTGGATGCGTAGTCATCTAGAAGCATCAAGAGTTTCATTGGTGTGGTTAGGGCTTTTAGTGGATAGGATTACCGATCATCCAGAAGCAACTGAAAGAGCCAAAGCTGATAAACTGGTGGCCTTTATGACTCCAGTGGCTAAAGCTTTCTATTCAGATTTTGGTTTTGAGGCTTGCAATAAAGGGCTTCAAGTTCTGGGAGGACATGGCTATATCAGAGAATGGGGGCAGGAACAACTGGTTAGAGACGCAAGAATTGCACAAATCTATGAAGGAACTAATGGCATTCAAGCCATGGATCTCATTGGACGTAAATTGTTGTCAGATGGTGGAGAAGGTTACCAACTATTCAAGACCGCTATTTGGCAAGCAGTTGCCTCACTTGAGGGCTATGCTGATATTCAGCAAAGCATGCAAAAGGCCCTAGATGCGCATTATGAAACAACGGAATGGATTTTAAATAATAGCCAAGATCGACCAGCATTGGCTGGTTCAGTGGCTACAGATTACCTTCAATTTACTGGAATTTGTTGGTTTGCCAGTATGTGGGCTCTTGCATTAAATGGATTGAAAAACTCTCGATTCTTAAATTCGCAACAAAAACAAGAAAAAGAGGCTTTAGCTCAATTTTTCTGTCAAAAAGTCTTGGTGCAATATCAAAGCCTTCAATCCAGCATTTATGCAGGCGAAGACTCTCTGATGATGTTGAGCGCAGAGCAAATTTAATTTGCTAAAATTTAGGGTGTAGAGTCAATATTTATGCGCCCTGAATTTGTTTTTTTATCTGAAAATTCTTCAAAACACTTCCTCTCTGATTTAAACTTTGTAACACAAGTTAACGTCCTTCTGTTATGCTCGTACAACTTTGTAAAAATACTTCCACCTAAACTCAATGCATGAGTTTAGGTATTAACAATACTTATCATCAAGGAGATGAAAATTATGCCAATTGAAGAATTTATGGGGTTCATTCTAAATGCTTGGACAGGTCTTGCTGTTCTCATCGTCATATTTTTAAAATCATCGGTTAAGTTTGTACCGCAAAACCGTGCTTTTGTTGTCGAACGATTTGGAAAATATCGAAAAACAATGGTGGCTGGTTTAAATTGGATAGTCCCATTTTTCGATCAAGTTGCTTATGACCAGTCTTTAAAAGAACACGCATTTGATGTACCTAGTCAGGCAGCTATTACCAAAGACAATATTTCATTGGTTGTGGATGGTGTTTTGTATTTAAAACTCCTCGATCCCTACAAAGCCTCTTATGGAGTGGATGACTATGTGTATGCGGTTTCACAACTAGCCCAAACCACTATGCGTAGTGAAATTGGTAAAATTGATCTAGACAAAACCTTTGAAGAACGTGAAAGCTTAAACTTTAATATCGTTAATTCCATCAATCATGCTTCTGAGCCTTGGGGCATACAAGTCATGCGTTATGAGATTAAGGATATCCAGCCTCCTAGAACGATTCTAGATGCGATGGAACGTCAGATGAAAGCGGAGCGGGAAAAGCGTGCGACTATTCTTGAGTCAGAAGGTAATCGTCAATCCGCTATTAACGTGGCAGAGGGCGCTAAACAAGCTCAGGTTCTCTCAGCTGAGGCAGATAAAGAACAACAAATACTACGTGCGCATGGTGAAGCCCAAGCTATTATCGCTGTAGCA
>PCTP01000085.1:6576-7209 GCA_002770795.1 Gammaproteobacteria bacterium CG22_combo_CG10-13_8_21_14_all_40_8
GAAGCGAAACAAGCCATTGCCAAGCAATCAACAGTGGTCTTATTACCTGATGGACAAACATCAGCAGCAGGCGTGGTTGCCGAAGCGATGACAATCATCAATACATTAAACGCAGGTAAACCTACTTTTGGTTAGGAGGTGATGGAAATGTTCATCGATTATCTTGTTAAACACCAAACAGAGTTTTGGTTAGCACTGGGATTTATCTTCTTGGCCCTGGAAGTCATTATGGGATTTTCCAGTGGTATTTTTCTATTTACTGGCTTAGGATCAATTTTGACTGGCGGGCTCATGTTTTTGGGGATACTTCCCCAAACATGGTTAGCGGGTATGGCTTCAACTGGCATCAGTAGTGGATTGATCACTTTGTTACTTTGGAGCCCGATGAAAAAGCTGCAAGGTAATGAACCCGTTGCTAAAGATAATAGCAGTGACTTAATTGGACATACCTTCACCTTACAATCTGAACTCACCAGAAATATTACTGGCACAACACAATATTCAGGCATCACATGGAAAGTTCAACTCGATCCAGAAACAGCAGTTGACAAAATAGAAGCTGGAAAAAAAGTAGCTGTCACCTCTGTGGAAGTTGGTTTATTTTGGGTGAAATTAGCTTAGTAAATTTATTAA
>PCTP01000242.1:0-2286 GCA_002770795.1 Gammaproteobacteria bacterium CG22_combo_CG10-13_8_21_14_all_40_8
AAGATTGTTGCATAAATTTCAAGTTAATTAACGCTTTTGTAATAAAATGTATTGCATAGAGTTCCCTTGTTGTGTATAATTCTGCGCCTCATCGACGAGGTTTTTGTCGATGATTCTCGGGATGCAGACAAAATAAGCAGGCTTGAGACAGATTGAAAACGGACATGATATATGTCCAATGTTGAAGTTTATGACTGTCGCCAGTTCGAATGAGAGCTAGCGACAGTTTTTTTATCGTTGAAATTGGAGAGTCACTGTAATGGCAGCTGCAAACCAACAGCGTATTCGAATTCGTTTAAAAGCATTCGATCATCGTTTAATTGATCAGTCGACTCAGGAGATTGTGAACACAGCTAAGCGCACTGGCGCTCAAGTACGTGGACCTATCCCCTTGCCGACTAGAAAAGAACGTTTCACAATACTGATTTCTCCTCACGTGAACAAAGATGCACGTGATCAATATGAAATTCGTACTCACAAGCGTTTAGTAGACATCGTAGAGCCAACTGAAAAAACAGTTGATGCTTTGATGAAATTGAACCTGGCTGCAGGTGTGGATGTTCAAATTAGCTTAGGCTAATTGAATAACACTGAATAAAGCTTAGTAAGGTAGAGGGTTTATTAATGACAATTGGTATCGTTGGTCGCAAAGCAGGTATGACACGTATCTTCACTGAAGATGGTGCTTCTATTCCTGTGACCGTTATCGAAGCAGAACCTAACCGTATAGCCCAGCTTAAGACCGAAGAAACAGATGGTTATTTAGCAGTGCAGGTTACAGTAGGTACAAAGAAAGCTTCTCACGTATCAAAGCCACAGGCTGGGCATTTTGCTAAAGCGGGTGTTGAGGCTGGACGTGGCGAGTGGGAATTTCGCTTGAATAAAGAACAAGCTTCCGATTTAGAAGTGGGTGGCGCTCTAAGTGTTACACAATTTCAAGCCGGACAAAAAATTGATGTGACAGGTACATCAAAGGGTAAAGGATTCCAGGGCGCAATTAAGCGTTGGAATTTTGGAATGCAAGATGCAACACATGGTAACT
This sequence comes from Gammaproteobacteria bacterium CG22_combo_CG10-13_8_21_14_all_40_8, assembly GCA_002770795.1. Taxonomy (GTDB): domain Bacteria; phylum Pseudomonadota; class Gammaproteobacteria; order Enterobacterales; genus 21-14-all-40-8. The sequence goes on from PCTP01000242.1 coordinate 1,043, forward strand.
CCGTTTCTCACAGATCAGCCGGTTCTATTGGTCAAAACCAATCACCAGGCCGAGTATTTAAAGGTAAGAAAATGGCAGGACACATGGGAGCTGAACAAGTAACAGTTCAGACACTAGAGGTTGTTCGTGTAGACGAAGAACGTAATTTATTATTGATTAAAGGCTCTGTTCCTGGCGCTGCTGGTGGTGATGTAATCGTCCGCCCTGCAGTTAAAGTAACAGTTAGCTAAGCGCTCATTAGGAGAGAATGAATGGAACTTTCATTGACTATCCCCGGACAAAGCGACACTAAAGGTGCGATGAGCGTATCAGAAGCCGCGTTTGGCCGAGATTATAATGAAGCTCTGGTTCATCAGGTTGTTGTTGCCTACATGGCTGGCGCTCGCGCTGGCACACGTGCTCAGAAAACTAGAACTGAAGTAAGTGGTGGTGGAATAAAACCCTGGAAGCAGAAAGGTACAGGTCGTGCTCGCGCAGGATCTTCACGTAGTCCAATTTGGAGAACTGGTGGTGTAACATTCGCTGCTAAGCCTCAAGATCACAGTCAAAAAGTGAATCGCAAAATGTATCGTGGAGCAATTGCCAGTATTCTGTCAGAGCTTGTTAGACAACAGCGTTTAGTTGTTGTAGAAAATTTTACCGTGGACACACCAAAAACTAAAAACCTGGTTGCTAAATTAGAAGCTATGGGCTTGACGGATGTGTTGATAGTATCTCACGAAGTAGATGAAAATTTATTCCTTGCGTCTAGAAATCTTTATCATGTTGACGTCCGTGATGTGAGCGGAATCGATCCAGTAAGCTTAGTTGGCTTCAAGAAGGTAATGATGACTGCAGATGCAATAAAGCAACTTGAGGAGTCATTAACATGAGTCAAGAACGTTTGATGAAAGTATTGTTAGCTCCAGTTGTCAGCGAAAAAAGCACCATGGCCGCAGAAAAGAACAATCAAGTTGTTTTCAAAGTCACGAGTGATGCGAGCAAACAGGAGATCAAAAAAGCAGTTGAACTGTTATTTGATGTGACTGTTGAGGGTGTTCAAGTTTTGAACGTCAAAGGCAAGCAGAAACGTACTGGTGCAAGAGCAGGTCGACGAGCGAATTGGCGTAAAGCCTATGTATGCTTGGCCGAAGGCCAAGAAATCGACTTCTTGAGTGCCGAATAGGCCGCAACGGATAGAGGAACAGAAAAATGGCAGTCGTTAAAACCAAGCCAACATCACCGGGGCGTCGCCATCTTGTTAA
>PCTP01000242.1:2301-7360 GCA_002770795.1 Gammaproteobacteria bacterium CG22_combo_CG10-13_8_21_14_all_40_8
TTTACACAAAGGCGAACCTTATGCTCCTTTGTTAGAAAGCCAAAGTAAATCAGGTGGACGAAATAACAACGGTCGCATTACTACACGCCATATTGGTGGTGGGCATAAACAGCATTATCGTGTGATTGATTTCAAACGAAATAAATATAATATTCCAGGTAAAGTTGAAAGATTGGAATATGATCCTAACCGTTCTGCAGATATCGCTTTGATATTGTACGCAGATGGTGAAAGACGTTACATCATTGCTCCTAAAAATTTAAATGTGGGCGATGAAATCTTAAGTGGTGAATCTTCGCCCATTAAAGTAGGTAATTGCTTACCCTTAAGAAATATCCCCCAAGGTTCTACAGTTCACTGTGTTGAGCTAAAGCCTTTAAAGGGTGCTCAAATTGCGAGAAGTGCTGGTACATCAGCACAGCTCGTGGCAAAAGAAGGTGATTATGTTCAATTACGGCTACGTTCAGGTGAGACTCGTAAAGTACGTTCAGAATGTACAGCGACAATTGGTGAAGTAGGCAAAGCCGAGCATATGTTACGACAACTAGGTAAAGCCGGTGCAACTCGATGGCGTGGTGTTAGACCAACTGTTCGTGGTGTTGCGATGAATCCTGTCGATCACCCACATGGTGGTGGTGAGGGACGTAGCTCAGGTGGTCGTCATCCAGTGTCTCCTTGGGGTATTAAAACCAAGGGTAAGAAAACTCGTTCGAATAAACGCACAGACAAGCTAATTGTCCGTCGTCGAAACAAGAAATAAAAGGGGTCTATTGTGCCACGTTCACTGAAAAAAGGACCATTTGTAGATGCTCACTTGATTAAAAAAGTAGAGTCTGCAATTGAAACAAACAACAAGCGTCCAATCAAAACCTGGTCTCGTCGTTCGATGATAACCCCAGATATGGTTGGTTTAACAATCGCAGTCCATAACGGACATCAGCATGTTCCTGTATTTGTTACAGAAGACATGGTTGGTCATAAACTTGGCGAATTCGCTCCGACTCGTACTTATCGTGGTCATGCAGCGGATAAAAAAGCCAAACGTTAATTGAGGTCGAAATGATGGAAACTGTAGCAAAACATCGCTATGCCCGAATGTCGGCATTCAAAGCGCGATTAGTAGCAGATCAGATTAGAGGCTTAGAAGTTGAAAAAGCGCTCAACATCTTATCATTCAGCAACAAGAAAGGCGCTGAACTTATTAAAAAAGTGCTTAACTCTGCAATAGCGAATGCAGAACATAACGATGGTGCTGACATAGACGAATTGAAAGTTTCATCTGTTTTTGTTGATGAAGCGTCTACGCAAAAGCGCATGCGTGCTCGTGCAAAAGGCCGTGGAGATCGCATATTTAAGCGTTCTTGTCACATTACCGTTACTGTATCGGAAAATTAGGAGAGACTCATGGGTCAAAAAATTCATCCGATTGGATACCGTTTGGGTATTGTTAAGGACTGGAATGCAACTTGGTTTGCTGAAGGACCTGATTACGCAAACTTCTTAAATAGTGATTTGGCAATTCGTGAATTTTTGCGAAAAGAATTGAAAGCTGCGTCGGTATCTCGTATTCACATTGAAAGACCTACAAAAAGTCTTCAAGTCACCATCTACACTGCAAGACCTGGTGTAGTGATTGGCAAAAAAGGTGATGATATCGAGAAACTCAGACAAAAAATTTCTGATATGGCTGGTGTTCCTGCTCATTTAAGTATTGAACAGATTCGTAAGCCAGAACTTGATGCTCAATTGGTGGCTGATGGTGTTGCAGCTCAACTTGAAAAGCGAATTATGTTCCGAAGAGCAATTAAGCGTGCAGTACAAAATGCAATGCGCTTAGGTGCTCAAGGTATCAAAATTCAAGTTGGCGGACGATTGAATGGAGCAGAAATTGCTCGTTCAGAGTGGTATCGTGAAGGTCGTGTACCTCTCCATACACTTCGTGCTGACATTGATTATGCCATTTCTCGTGCTGATACCACTTATGGTGTGATTGGCGTAAAAGTCTGGATTTTCAAAGGTGAGGTTTTACCTGGTCAAGTATCAGTTGAAGAACCAGCTGCACCGATAAAGAAAAACCGTGGCCGCAACGCTAAGTAGGAGATCTATTCATGTTACAGCCAAAAAGAACCAAATTTAGAAAACAGTTTAAGCTTAGCAATCGTGGTTTAGCGAATCGTGCCAATAAAGTCAGTTTCGGTGAATTCGGTTTGAAAGCTGCTGATCGCGGACGTATGACTGCTAGACAAATCGAAGCAGCTCGTCGAGCCATGACAAGAGAGATGAAGCGTGTTGGTAAAGTTTACATTCGTGTATTCCCTGACAAGCCTATTACCAAAAAGCCTTTAGAAGTACGTATGGGTAAAGGAAAAGGTTCTGTAGAATACTGGGTGGCTCAAATTCAACCAGGGCGTATGTTATATGAGGTTGAAGGAGTCTCTGAAGAAGTTGCAAGAAAAGCTTTTGAATTGGCGGCTGCTAAACTTCCTTTTAAAACTACATTCGTAATTCGGACGGTAATGTAATGAATGCTAATGAGTTAAGAGAAAAAAACAGCGAAGAGCTAAAGACTGAAATGATGGCTTTATTACGCCAACAATTTAATCTGCGTATGCAACAAGGTACAGGCCAATTGACACAAAGTCATTTGTTAAAAAATGTACGACGCGACATCGCACGTGTTAAAACAATTATGAATCAAAAGGCAGGTGCGTAATGACTGAAGCTACGCCATTAATTCGTACCCTTCAGGGTCGTGTAGTCAGTGATAAAATGGATAAAACCATTGTTGTACTCATTGAACGCAAAATTAAACATCCTCTCTATGGAAAGTTTATGAAACGTTCAAAGAAATTACACGTTCATGATGAAGCGAATGTTGCCAAAATTGGTGATGTTGTTTCTATTACTTCAACAAGACCATATTCTAAGACTAAATCTTTCGGTTTAGTGGAAGTTTTGACTAGTGGAAGTGTTAACTAGGTATTTTTGTCGAACTTTTCAAGTTCACACTTACCTATATTGTATTTTAGTGATATACTCTCGCGTCCTAAATCAGGGGGTTCCCTGATGACACGAGTTTGTAACGGAGAAAACTGATGATCCAGATGCAATCCGTGCTCGACGTGGCTGACAATAGTGGTGGCCGAAGAGTCATGTGTATCAAAGTTCTTGGTGGATCCCATAGGCGTTATGCGCGTATTGGAGATGTCATCAAGGTGAGTATTAAAGAAGCCATTCCTCGCGGCAAAGTTAAAAAAGGCGATGTGGTTAATGCTGTAGTAGTGAGAACTGCAAAAGGCGTACGTAGATCGGATGGATCTGTGATTCGTTTTGACGGTAATGCTGCTGTTTTATTAAACGCAAACCTTCAGCCGATAGGAACTCGTATTTTTGGCCCTGTAACTCGTGAGTTACGAAACGAAAAGTTCATGAAAATCGTTTCCTTGGCTCCAGAAGTTATTTAATTTAATACTGAATAATGAGAGAAAAAGGCCATGAATAAAATTAAATCAGGCGATGAAGTTATCGTGTTAACGGGTAAATCTCGTGGAGAGCGCGGAAGAGTAACACGCGTTCTATTACAAGATAACAAAATCGTTGTTGAAGGTATCAATCTAATCAAACGCCACACAAAACCTAATCCAAATGCTGGAATTGAAGGCGGAATCGTGGAAAAAGAAGCTGCTTTACATGTTTCTAATGTTGCACTTTTCAATCCTGCAACAGGAAAAGCGGATCGAGTGGGTTTTAAGTTTTTAGAAGATGGAAAAAAAGTTCGCTATTTCAAATCGAATGGCGATCTCGTATAGGCTTAATTATAAAGCCGATATCGGTTATTTCATCAAGTATGCTGCTTGCTGAAATTAAATTCAGATATTAATTAACTGGTGAATATAAATGGCGAAACTGCAAGACTATTACCGTGAAACGGTGGTCAAACAATTAATGGAAAAGTTTGGTTACAAGTCGGTCATGCAAGTCCCAAAACTTCAAAAAATTACCCTGAATATGGGTGTTGGTGAAGCGATTGGGGACAAGAAAATTCTTGAGCATGCCTGTTCTGACCTTGAAGCAATCAGCGGTCAAAAACCAATTATCAATAATGCACGTAAATCTGTTGCCGGATTCAAAGTCCGCGAAGGTTGGCCAATTGGCGCAAAGGTTACATTACGAGGCGATCGTATGTGGGAATTTTTTGACCGATTAGTCAACATTGCGATTCCTCGTATCCGTGACTTCCGTGGATTAAATCCAAAATCTTTTGATGGCCGTGGCAACTATAGCATGGGTATAAAAGAACAGATCATGTTTGCAGAAATTGATTACGATAAGATCGATAAGATCCGTGGTATGGATATTACTTTTACCACCACTGCAAATACCAACGATGAAGGCCGTGCATTATTAACAGCTTTCAACTTACCACTCAAAAAACTGTAGGCGAAATCATGGCGAAAACTTCTATGATTGAGCGCGAAAAGAAACGCGCACTCACGGTTGCAAAATATGCAGAAAAGCGTAAAGCGCTGAAAGCAGCCATTGCAAATCCTAAAACCAGTGATGACGATCGTTGGGATGCTATGTTAAAGCTACAAGCACTTCCACGTGATGCTTCACCAACTCGTCAAAGAAGACGTTGCGGTGTAAGTGGACGTCCACATGGTGTCTACCGCAAGTTTGGACTTTGTCGTAACTTTATACGCGAAGCTGCAATGCGTGGTGACGTGCCCGGCCTAACTAAGGCTAGTTGGTAATTAAGAGATGGAGACCCAGATATGAGTATGCAGGATCCTATCGCCGATATGTTGACCCGCATTAGAAATGGTCAAATGGCAAAACATGAATCCGTGGCAATGCCCGCTTCAAAATTGAAGAAAGCAATTGCACAAGTATTATTAGACGAAGGTTATATCAAAGGCTTTAAGGTTTCAAATGACGTTAAAGCGGTTATGACTGTCGATTTAAAATATTATGAAGGTAAACCCGTTATCGATATGATTAAGAAAGTCAGTCGTCCAGGTTTGCGTATATACAAAGGTGCACAAGAGTTACCAAAAGT
>PCTP01000108.1:0-147 GCA_002770795.1 Gammaproteobacteria bacterium CG22_combo_CG10-13_8_21_14_all_40_8
CTCTTTGGATATACCATCAGGCTTAGAAGCGGATACAGGCTGCCAAATTGACACCGCAGTAAATGCCACAAACACCCTAAGCTTTATAGCACTGAAACCTGGACTGGTCACAGCCGATGGAAAAGATCTCTGTGGTCGGGTATTTTT
>PCTP01000108.1:196-472 GCA_002770795.1 Gammaproteobacteria bacterium CG22_combo_CG10-13_8_21_14_all_40_8
CGACCCAGCTTCTTAGCCCATAACAGCCAGCTCTCTTGCTGCTTCGCCCATCGACGACAAAACTCTCATAAGGGTGATTATGGTCGAGTACTGATCATCGGAGGCAATATCGGCATGGGAGGGGCGGTATTGCTGGCATCGCGCGCAGCTTGTCGTTCAGGTGCCGGCGCAGTTTCGTTAATTACTCGACCCGAACACGTCTTCGCAGCCTTGGTTCATACGCCAGAGGTGATGGTGATTGGTGCGCTGGACTCTGATAATATTCAGGCCAATGAC
>PCTP01000108.1:502-7344 GCA_002770795.1 Gammaproteobacteria bacterium CG22_combo_CG10-13_8_21_14_all_40_8
GGTCCAGGGCTTGGTAAAGATGATTGGGCGCAATTTTGGTTAACCAAAATTCTTTCACTCAAAAAACCCACCATTGTCGATGCAGATGGTTTAACCCTCGCCAAGGATTTGAAACTGGATTTAAAGCATTGTGTGATAACTCCGCATCCGGGTGAAGCAGCTTATTTACTGGAAACTTCAACAGCAAAAATTCAACAACAACGCTATCAAGTAAGTATGGAGCTACAATCAAAAATGGCCAAGATCGTTATTTTGAAGGGAAGTGGAAGCCTAATTTGTGACGGTACAACAATCCATGTCTGCCCTCATGGAAATCCTGCCATGGCAACCGCAGGCATGGGTGATGTGCTTGCGGGCATCATCGGCAGTTTCTTGGCGCAGTCAGAAATGCCAAATCCAGCCTTTGCGGGCATGATGCTCCATTCTATGGCTGCGGATCTCGCCACAAAAGCTCACCCTAGTGGCTTGATAGCCAGTGATGTAATTGAAAAGATACCCGAAGCTTTACAGATCATAATGACAAAACCCAGCCGAAGAAATCCGATCTAATCTCATGAATACACTCACCTTTCATCTACAAGATGAATCACAAACAGCTCAAGTAGCGCAATTAGTATCAACACAACTTTTAGCCCCCATCTGGGTCGAGTTAATAGGAGAGCTAGGTGTCGGTAAAACAACTTTCACTCGATATGTGCTCCAAGCCCTTGGACATCAAGGAACAGTCAAAAGCCCAACCTATACTTTAGTTGAACCCTATCAACTCTATGATTGTGATTTTTATCATTTTGATTTATATAGACTTTCTGATCCAGAAGAACTTGAATATCTTGGAATTAGAGATTATGTCAATCACAAAGCCATTGGTTTTGTAGAATGGCCTTCGAAGGGATTGGGTTTTTTACCTAAAATGGATATAGGGATATACTTGTCTTTTTTGGGTGAAGGTAGAACCATGAAACTTATCGCTCAGACGGAAAAAGGACAACAAATCATTCGCTCTTTACAATCTAAGGACTAAGTATCATTCATCGCACTACTTACATTCAATGAGTTAGATTGAATGTAAGTAGCTACTTCTAGGAGCCTGTCCAAGAATAGACTGATCGACTGCGGCCAAGCCCGTTTGCCCTCGCTACGATCGCTATTCTCGGACAGGGCTCCTAGTTTCAGCTGAAAGCTGGAGGAGTCAATAAATAGAACTTATTGGGTAAACTGATTTCAATACTGAAGGATCGGAAATCAGCCATTTCATCGCCTTCATCCAACAGTACCACAATACCACCACCATCTTTTTCCAAGAAGCGTTTCACCGCATCCATACCCACACCTCGCCCTGATACTGCAGTCACTTGTTCTGCGGTAGAAAATCCTGAATCAAAAATCAAATTGGCAATATCACTGGCGCTGGGACGTTTGTCGGCCTCATAAATCCCCTTTTCAACCGCTTTTGCAAAAAGGCGCCCTATCGCCAAGCCTCTACCGTCATCTCTCACATTAAAACGTACGCAATTTTCATCTAATTGTGCTTTGACATGTATATTGCCAACTTCTGGCTTATTCTTCGCCTTACGTTCTTCTGCAGTTTCTATGCCATGATCAATTGAGTTTCTGAAAACATGCATAAAAATATTATTCAGCATACTATGAACATCATCCTTAATAAATACACCATCGGTTTCAAAAGCTATTTTAGGCGCAGGTTTACCCACCTCTTGAGCAAGTGATTTTGATGATTCAACCACTCCCTGTAATACGGATTGTAGCTCATGACTTTCTATAGAAACGAGGGTTTCAAAAGTTTCTTTAAAACAGCGTTTAACCTTTTCTGAAAGCGCTTCATTTGCCACAGATGCTAATGAATTTAACAGCTTATCCACTTTTTCTGAGGCAATTTGTTGCCCTGTGCTTTGTTGTCCATTACGACCCAACTTAACATTGGCAACATATTCATAACGTTTAATGTCTTTTTCTGCCTTATCCAAATCCTCCAGTAATTGCTCTGGACACCAAACTTCATTTTCATCTTTTCTCATAGAATCATAACGATGCTCAACCTCGTGTACAGAATTGGTAATATAATTAAATCCGAAGGTTCTGGCATTACCTTTTACCGTATGCATGTTTCTAAATAAAGTTGCAATCACATCGAGATCCTTTTCTTTGGTTTGCGAAATAAGAGCCCTGCATTCATCAATAAACTGGAAGGAGGTTTTGAGGAAGTTTTCAAATTTTGCCGCATCCAAGGAGAGGATGTGTCCAATAATTTCCAACTCCAATTTTTGATCTTCCGCTTCAGCTTGTAAGGCTTTCAGTTCAGTGACATCACGCACTGTTACCATGATTTTATCAATCTCTCCATCGGCAATAATGGGATCCCAATCTAATTCCAATATTTTATTGGGGCCCTCTTTAGGTTGAAACTGAATCTCTTGAGCCAATAAATGGGCGTTGAAATCAAACATCATTTCATCAGAGCCAATCAATGCATCAACTGCTGTAGCGACCTGATCTTTTCGGTCAACCCCTAAGTTAGACTGGCTAAATAACAAATCCATAAAATTGTGGTTGGCTATTTTTTTAGTTCCCAGAATTTGCTCTAAGTAAGCAGCATATTCATGATGAATAACACCACCCACCATAATGGTGAATAAGCCTTGATGCATATTCTGCATCATATTTAAAATATCATTGGTTTTTTCACGTAGTGCTTGTGTTCTCTCTTCCACCTTCTGCTCTAGGGTACGATTTTGCTCCTCAATAACCTCTCTCATGCGGATATTTTTAATGGTGATCACTAATAATCGAGCCACTGAAGAAGCGAACTCCATATCATTTTCTTCAAATTTAACCTCAGTTACCGAGCCTTTGAAATTCATGACCCCAATCAACACATCCTGATCCAACAAAGGAATACATAATAGTGCGATAGGTGACTCCTCAGAACCAGCACTTGTAAACCTGGTGTCAACAGAAGTATCGGGAATAAATACAATCTGCTTTTCTTGAGCGGCTAGACCTAAAATACCCTCCCCCATAGTAAAGGTTATTGATGTGGCTTCAGGTTTAATGTTTTTAGGAGGGAAAAATGCTTTAACCTCTAATTTTTCCTCTTTATTCATTAAAAAGACGGAACCTTGGCTTACCCCACAATGGCGGTGCATGGTTTTTAGTACTTCTTCAAGTGCCTTATCCTGATCCAATAAGACGGCAAGCACTTCCCCGACAGAGTTTAAGGTAGCTAAATCGCTCATTTTCTTATTGATGGTGATACGCATCTGCTCAAAATTATTCGCTAAAACCCCCACTTCATCATCACTCACCACAGAAACAGCCGTACTATAATCGCCTGCTGCGATGGTTTCAGCTGCTGTGGTCAATTTATTCAAGGGTGTTGAAATTTTGGAAGCTATTTTTCTGGTGGCGAAAAATCCACTAATTACAGCCAATAAACCAACAACAACTAATACAATAATATTTTGGAATAGTTTTTTTCTAGACTCTACAGAGGCCACCAATAATGATTGTTTCATGCTTTTAGTGGTTATGCCGTAACGAAGCACCCCAAGGATTTCATTATCCAAAATAACAGGTGCAGCAAACTCTAAAACTTCAACACCATCAATCATGACCGAAGTATTTCCGTGCTGTTTTAAGGCAGCAGCCCATTGACTTGTTTTATCATCCAATGTCTGCCGACCATCCACATTACCGCTGGGATTTTCAGGGTTGGCATTTACCCATGGACTGGAATCTGCGTCCATAAAAATACCATAGACAATATCTTCGTCATCTTTAACTGTCGAAGACACCAGGTCTTTCACCGCAGAAAAGGCATTATCTACCACCATGCCCCTTAAAGCCTGACTGTTATTGAGTACCAAGGTCTTGCCCTTAGCAGACAAGGCGCTACGGATACTTTTTTCGGATTTTGCCAGATTATTCATAGAGTCATCAGAGTTCATATAAGCAACCAACGACAACACCAATACAAAACTGAGAGTGAAAATGATAGAAACCTGTGTAATAAGCTTTTTTCTTATACTAATAAATTTCAATTTTATGCTCCTAAACCTAGGTTCTGTTTTTATCTAAGCAACTGTTTTATTTTATAATTATACATTTCAATATGTTAAGTCAACAAAATTGGAATGAAATGGCATACAGTCTTATCTATACAGAAGTGTAGTCAATAAATTAGTAGAGATAAAATTATTTTTAATAATCTTTCTGTATTGATGTTCATCTAATTTGAAAATATACAACTGGTTTGTCCAGTACAAAATATTCCTCATTGTTCTGTACATTGACAATATTCTGCTAATCTTAAAGTAACGGACTCGAAAAGTTTATAACATTTTTCAATTGATATGAACTTAAGACTCAGTAGTTGCGTGCGCATTTAGTCAGAAATTGAGACCAATAAGAGCTAAAGTCTCTTATTGGTCTCAACTGGCTAGAGAAAATGACTTATTTCAGAAGGTAACATTATGAAGGTAACATTATGAAGTGGAAAATATTCCAAACTTTGTTATGGTTTAGCATACTGTCCAGTCCAGTATTTGCGGAGACACTCTATGTGTTTGTCCCCTCATCAACCAGCCCCAAAGTTATGCAAGACAATATGACTGCTCTTTGTCCCAATATCGATGTCGTTGTCTTTGGCAGGGGCGCTGATTTCAGAAAACAATTAACAGACTCTCCACCAGATGCTGTTTTATCGCTATCTGCAGTTATCGAAAAATCCACAAACTTCAAGTCCGTCTTGATTGGGCTTCAAAATGGTTCTGCAGATGAAAAATATGTACTTGCAGGTGTGGATAAGGCACCAGACATAGCCTCCATCTCCGAAAAGAAAATTGGTGTGGTGGATTTATTAGGCAGAAATCCTATGAAGGACTATATCTCAGAACTATTTTCTGCCCCAGTTAAATTAAAAAGTGTCACCAAGCAAGAAGATCTATTACCCCTACTAAGCTTTGGTGCTGCGGACGCCATCTTTGTGCCTGAACGAATATTCAATGAAATCAAAAGCAAGACTCAATTGAATCTAGTTTCTACCCCACTTGACATAAAAGTTGGACTAGCAAGAGCTGGTTTTTCCGGTGGAAAAGTAAAAGAAAATATTGCGAAATGCATCGAGAGTTTTAACAATTCTCTGAATGAATCTTTGGGGGTGGAAAAATGGAAATCTCAATAATAAAAACGATGAATTTAATGATGAAAAAATTCTTTAGTTTGTTATTTTTCTTAGTATTTTCTTCAGTTGTCTATGCTTCAGACTCCAAACCAAGTATTTTAGTTCTAACCGCTAATGGAGAGGCTTTTACTAAAGTGGTTTCTGGAATGACGGTAGAATTAGAGGAGGACATTAATTTTAATAAACTCTTTATCGAAAAAAACACATCAACCAAGGAAATTGATAAAGCCATAACGACAACAACCCCAAAGCTGATAGTTTTGGTAGGGAATAGTTCTATTAAATCCTATATGGAATACCAAAAAAACAACCCCAAAAAATCATTTCCTCCCAGCTTAGCGGTTTCAGCATTATTTGTTGATAAACTAGTGACAAAGCTTAAAAACACTATAGGTATTCGCTATGAAATCCCTGCTGTTACAAGCATTGTGAATCTCCGTTCGGTAATGAGTAAACCGATTAAGAAAGTAGGTGTTGTTTATCGAGAATGGATGACCAATCTAATTGTAGAAAATCAAAAATACTGCACGCCTGAAGGCATAGAATTGGTTTCTTATATTCTTCCAAACAAAGATTCTGACATGACTGACAAACTAAAAAACGGTATTGAAACCCTGTTGAAAAAAGGTGTAGATGCACTTTGGGTTGTGAATGACAATACCTTACTCAATGGCAATACTCTTTCATCCGCTTGGCTACCAACCATTGGTTCTAAAGATATACCAGTCATTGTCGGTATTGAACCTTTACTTGCAAGCAATCTTAATTTTGGCACATTTGCAGTATTTCCAGATCATTATGCTCTAGGCTCTCAAGCGGCCTCAGTTATTGGTGAAATTATGGATGATGACTGGAATATAGAAGGTCGCGAAATTGAACAACCTTTGTCCGTCAAAAAAATGATAAACATTGCAGTCATGACTAAAAAAGGCATTCCATTTAAAAGTGAGAAACTTTCCGAGATGGATCATGTAATCACCCAATAAAAGCATCAACTCATATTCCCAAGGATTTACTAGAACTTAGATCCTTGGGTTTTTTTATCCAACTTTGCGCGAAAAACCTCCCTGTTCAGGGCGGGGATGGAGGGTGGGGAGGATGTCAAATCTTGTTAAAAACACCCTACTATTAATTTCTCCTCCTTTTTTAAAAAAGGGCTTAGCCATCGAATTTTTTGCATCAAAAAACAAAGATGACAAAGACTATGTTAAATAATTCATTTATTTTAAAAAGAATTTGATAATTCCAGCTTTTTGCCTACGCTTTATATAACTACTGTTTTAATAAACAGTCTAGTTGCTTAAATTGATAAAGGATGTATTTCACTTTAACAAAAAGCAGCCGCTTTTATTTGTAAAATTGACTGTCATACACAAACCTTTTAGGAGAGTCTCATGATCTTAAAATATCTTGATGAGCCAACAAAGTGCTCGTCGAAAAAAAAGGGCGGATGGACACGTAGTGCAATTAGTTTAGCTATTGCAGCATGTTTAGGTTGTATCTCCCCAATGAGTTTTGCAGCAGATGATGATGAGGATGTATTAAGTATGTCTTTGGAAGATTTGCTCAATATGGATGTCGTTTCTGCCACAAGATCCGAAAGTAAATTATCTGAATCACCTGTGCCGATTTCTGTAATCAC
>PCTP01000262.1 GCA_002770795.1 Gammaproteobacteria bacterium CG22_combo_CG10-13_8_21_14_all_40_8
AATGAAACCTGGTGCAGCTATTGTTGACGTTGCCATCGACCAAGGCGGTTGTTTTGAAACTTCAAGAGCCACAACCCATGCCGATCCAACTTATATAGTGGATGATGTGGTTCATTACTGTGTTGCCAATATGCCAGGAGCAGTTGCTAGAACATCTACTTTTGCATTAAACAATGCAACCCTTCCCTACATTGTTCAACTCGCTAACAAAGGCTACAAAAAAGCTTTATTAGATGACGTGAACTTCTTAAACGGTCTCAATGTTTATAGAGGTCAAGTCACTTGTAAGGAAGTGGCTACCGCGCAGGGTTATGAGTATTTCGATGCAAAAGCAGCACTAACTGCTTAATATCCAACAATAAATGAAAAAAATGCTGCAAATTTGCAGCATTTTTTTTGATATAAAATATCCTCTTCTCTTTATGTTAACGAATTTTTTTCAATCTATAAGCTGCGGTCAAGGAGAAAACCACTAAAGGTAACATTGCTCCCCAAAAGGGCGTAAATTGGTAGACAACAGCCATGTTGCCCAAGACTTCATTAATAACGTAAAAAGCCAGACCGAATAATACGCCAACCATTATCCGAGTGCCTATTGCCACCTGACGCACTGAGCCAAAGACAAAACTGGCACCGATCATCAGCATCACAATAATCACTAAGGGTTGTAGGATACTTCGCCAAAATGCTAAACGATAGGATCGTGAATCTAGCTTATTGAGATCCAAATAGTTGGCAAAAGTCCAGAGTTCAATCAACCCTAAACCATCGGGTGATGCTCCCACCACACCAATGTTTTCAGGTGTAAGTTGTGATTGCCACAAATAATCATCTAAGTTTTCACTGGATAACTCTGTGGCAGAGAAATGACTTAATTTTACCTGATATAATTTCCATTGGCCTTTTCCTAAATACTCTCCCTTTTCTGCTTTTAATATAGCCGTTAATTTAAAAGTTGATTCAAAGCGAAAATGCTCGATATTTTCAATTTTCCCATTAGGATTCGCTCGCCCTATATGAATAAAATCATTATCATCTCTTGCCCAAACACCACTTTTAGAACGAATGACTTGTCCCCCACTAATGGCTAAAGAGCGCTGTTGTTGGGCAAATTGAATACTGATTGGTGAGACAAATTCACCAAGTAAAAAGATGACAATCACCAAAGGTAAAACGGCCACCATCACTGCACCTAAAATACTTTTAATACTAACGCCCGATGCTCGAATAACCAATAGCTCACTCGAAGTTGCCAGTAAACCTAAACCTGTGATGGTGCCAATAAGCGCTGCCATCGGAAAATATTGGGATAAAAAATTAGGCGTATTGAGAACCAGATGGATCAGTGCATCCAGAAAATTGTAGCTTCCTCTACCAATATTAGGTAAATCATCCAAGAGTAAAAACACCAATCTCAGCACAGTCAAAAAAAGTAAACTGAGTATAATCGACTTAATTACGGTGCTACTGATATAGCGATAAATTATTTTCATAAGGGCTCTCGCTAATATCTCAGCTTTGACTTAGATGTTCGCCAACTGACAGGGACAAAATCTAATAACCAGAGTGCAATGAACAGCATAAGGAGATGTACCCACCATAATCCTATATAGGTTGATATGCTTTCACTTTCCAACCAGTTTTTTGAAATAATGAGTAACATCAGGTAAAAAACATATAACATAAGGCCTGGTAATAATTTAGCAAATTTTCCTTGTCTAGGACGAACTCTTGCAAGTGGAATAGCAATTAAAACCAGTATGAATGCAGACAAACCCATGGAGATACGCCATTGAAACTCTGCAGTAGCAACGCCGTCATTCATACTTAGTAGTTTTTGGGTATTAATGGCATCCAGTGACCGTTTCTTTTCGATGACTTGATTATCTGTTAATCGATTTAAGTATTCGCCAAACGCCACCACAGAGAAATCATTTTGACCCGGAGAACCTTCAAAACGTTCTCCGGATTGCAACAATAAAAAGCGATCCAGGTTTTTTTGTCTGATCACTTTGCCTTTTGCTGCCGTAATTATTTTGACTTTATGAGCATCCTTACCATTGACAAAACTTTGCTGAGATAAAAATATATTCGACAGTTGTCCATCTTTCGTTTGTTCTTGAATATAAAGAATACTTTTGCCATCGGCGGATTGCTGAAACCTTCCTGGTTGCAAAAGCGCCACATCTGCTTGCGCAGCCTGTTGATCTAAGAGTTTATATTGTTGCTCTACAGCCCAAGGTGTTAACCAGAGTGAAAGCACTAGTGCCAGAGTTGAAAAAATCATTGCAGGTTTCATTAAAGCCATTAGCAAACCTATTTGGCCAAAGCCACAAGCTCGCATCACAGTGATTTCTTGATCCAGATACATTCTGCCAAGAGAAACCAAAGTGCCTAAAAACATGGCCATTGGTATTAATAACCCCATAATTCGCGGAATTTGTAGCATCAATAACTCACTAACAAGTCCAGTGGCTAGTTGACCTGAAGCAGCATCTCTTAAATAATAGATAAATCTTTGTAAGATAAATATCAGGATAAGCACTAAGAGAATACTTAATACTGATTTTACAACTTCTGATCGTAAATATCGGGATAAAATCATTATTTTCGTAGCCACTCCTAGTGATAAATCCCCAATAAAATTCAGCTTATCAAAGAACAAAACGATGTTTTTGCGTATTTTCGGTAGTTTTTAGCAAAAAATCTATGAAAATAAAAAATTCTATGGATAATCTAATTCTTTAGGTTACACTTAGTTCTTTCAATGTGTGAAAATCAATCTGTAAATATTAAGAACGATTCAATAGGTTATTGACAATTATAGCGATTCATTCGCAAAGTATCAGTAGTTAATTGTGATTTCTACAGATAATATACGCATAATCATTTAAATGGGTATAAATCATATTTTCCACATCATTTTATAGAATCTATTCTTTTTTTAAATTTTGGGAGCCTTAGATGGAATTTAGTACAAAGAGCGGCAGTGTCGAAAAACAAAGAACCGCTTGCTTGGTTATTGGTGTTTATGAACCAAGAAAACTTACTCACATTGGTGAACAAATCGACAATATTTCTGATAATTATATTGGAAATTTACTTCGCCGTGGAGATATGGAGGGTAAATTAGGGCAAATTCTATTATTACATCATGTACCGAATACTTTAGCAGATCGAGTACTCTTCGTGGGTTGTGGCAAAGAAAGAGAACTCACCGAAACCCAATATCAAACTATTGTCAAAAAAGTCATCACCACTTTAAATGAAACAGGTTCAATGGATGCTATATGCTATCTCACCGATCTTAAGGTAAAGGGTCGAGATACCTATTGGAAGATTCGTTTTGCTGTAGAAACCGCCCATCAAAGCCTTTACACATTTGATCAATTTAAGAGTCAGAAAGACGAAGCCAGACGTCCACTAAGACGATTTGTATTTAATGTTTCCAGCCGCAGAGAACTAGCCATCGGTGACACCGCCATTAAAGACGGCAACGCCATAGCGGCAGGTTGCGCTGAAACAATGGATTTAGCGAATACACCGGGCAATATTTGTACACCACATTATCTATCACAGCGAGCCCTTGAGTTTGCAAAAGAGTTTGCAACAATAAAAACCACCATTGTCAGCCAAGATGAGCTTGAAGAAATGGGTGCAGGTGCTTTTATCGCAGTCGCTAAAGGTTCTGATAATCCAGGCAATCTCACCATCATGGAATATCAAGGTGGGCCAAAAGATGAAAAACCTATCGTCTTGGTTGGAAAAGGTATTACCTTCGACACCGGCGGCATTTCATTAAAACCCGGCGAAGGCATGGATGAAATGAAATATGACATGGGCGGTGCGGCCAGCGTATTTGGTACCATGCGTGCTGTAGCACAAATGCAACTTCCCTTAAACCTAGTCGCTATTATTGCCACCGCTGAAAATATGCCCAGTGGCAAAGCATCAAGACCTGGAGATATTGTCACCAGCCTCTCTGGACAAACCATTGAAATTCTAAACACTGATGCAGAAGGTAGACTCGTATTATGTGACGCATTAACTTACGCCGAACGCTATAACCCTGATGTTGTGATCGATATTGCCACTTTAACGGGTGCTGTGATTATTGCACTAGGCCATGAAGCTTCTGGTTTATACAGTAACCACAATCCCCTAGGCCATGAACTCATGTCTGCAAGTGACAAAGCCAATGATCGTGCTTGGAGAATGCCACTTTGGGATGAATATGCGGATCAGTTAAAAAGCAACTTTGCTGATTTCTCAAACTTAGGTGGTCGTCCAGCGGGCTCTATTACGGCTGCTATTTTCTTATCAAAGTTTGCCAAAAAATTCCAATGGGCACATCTTGATATCGCTGGTACTGCTTGGAGAAGTGGCAAAGCTAAAGGAGCAACGGGTAGACCTGTACCTTTGTTAAGCCAATTTCTCATGGATAAAGTCAATAAAAACGGTAACGCTTAATCATTATGGCACAACCCAATATTACCTTTCTAAATCAAACTAAAACCCAAGGCGAGAAGGATTTTGACTATCTTCTCGACTTGGTGGCCCATGAGTACACCAAAAACAAAAGGCTGTTAATTTTTTGTGAGACAGATGCTCAAATGCTCACATTGGATGAAGCACTATGGCAACTAGCACCAGAAAGATTTTTGGCCCATGCCACTATAAAAGAACCCACTCACACCAAAGCCCCTATTGTATTAACAGTGAATGAAATCCCTCTACAACAGGGTTTTTCATGCTGTATCAATCTACAACCCTTGGCATTGATCCCTTGGCCCAACATACCTCAGATCTATGAATTTGTTCCTATGGAAGCAATCTCAAAACAAAAAGCTCGTGATAAATTCAAAGCCTATAGCCTTGCAGGTATTCGCCCTCAGTTTAAAAATTAATACTGTGAAAAAACGAGAAATAAACCATAGCGATGAAACCAATCAGCAACCAGACAGATTCAGCAATTAATAAGCTTAAACAGATAAAAGCCATGATCTCCCCTGTTGAAAAATATAACGCTATCTCGGTGGATAACATTCCTATTTTAGACGATGAAATCCCAAAAAATAGCCTAGATCAAGTCGATTTAGAGATTCCAGTTTTAGCTGATACCGTTTGGCAACCCGATGAGAAGCTAAACGAGTTGGCAAAGCAGAGCTGGCAAGATTACAATAGGCGCTTAAAAGCATGGTCAGAATCTTTACCAGAGCCCATGCAAGCGATTTCAACCCAATTTATTGATACTCTACAAGCAAAACTAGAAGCCAATTGGCATATACTTTTCGCCGAGCAAGACCCCATAGCTATTGAAAAATGGCTTCAATTTGTTCGAAAAGACTAATTATTCACCTTAATTATTGATTAGAAATGGTACCCCATGGATAAAGCATACAATCCCGAAGCACTCGAAAAATCCTGTTATCAAAATTGGGAGCAACAAGGGTATTTTAAACCCAGTGGAAAAGGCACGCCCTACTGCATAATGATTCCCCCCCCCAATGTGACAGGCAGTCTGCATATGGGTCACGCCTTCCAAGATACCATTATGGACTGCCTCATTCGCTATCATCGTATGCAAGGCCATAATACTTTGTGGCAAGTGGGTACCGATCATGCGGGAATTGCCACTCAGATGGTGGTTGAACGCTTGTTAGCCTCAGAAGGCAAAAGCCGTAAGGATATGAGTCGTGAAGATTTTCTAAAACGCGTTTGGGAATGGAAACAAGAATCTGGTGGCACGATTACCCAGCAATTACGTCGCATGGGTACCTGTATTGATTGGAGTCGTGAACGCTTTACCATGGATGAAGGTCTGTCCAATGCAGTGAATGAAGTCTTTGTCAGACTCTATGAAGAGGATCTGATTTATCGTGGCAAACGACTGGTGAACTGGGATCCTAAACTTCACACAGCAATTTCTGATTTAGAAGTCGAAAACAAAGATCAAAAAGGATCTATGTGGCATTTTCGCTATCCTTTAGCAGATGGTGCACTGACCGCTGATGGCAAAAATTACATTGTCGTCGCCACCACAAGACCAGAAACCATGCTAGGTGACAGTGCTGTAGCAGTAAATCCTGATGATGAAAGATACCAAGCCTTAGTGGGTAAAGAGATTATTCTCCCCTTAGTCAAGCGACGCATACCGATTATTAAAGATCATTATGTCGATGCCGAATTTGGAACGGGTTGTGTAAAAATCACTCCAGCCCATGATTTTAACGATTATGAAGTAGGAAAAAGAAATAACCTGCCCATGTTCAATCTATTCAATGCCGATGCAGAAATTTTACCTCAAGCACAGGTTTACAATGCCGATGGCACAGAGAATCATGAGCATAATGCTTTTATTCCTGAGAACTACCAAGGATTAGATCGATTTGCTGCCAGAAAGCAAATTGTGGCTGAATTTGAAAGTTTAGGACTGATTGAAAAAATTGATGATCATGCCCTCAAAGTGCCTTATGGTGATCGCTCTGGCGTGGTGATAGAACCCTTGCTGACGGATCAATGGTATGTGGCCATCGAATCTTTGGCAAAACCTGCAGTTGAAGCCGTAGAAAATGGCTCCATTGAGTTTGTCCCTAAACAATGGGAAAACACTTACTTCTCTTGGATGCGCGATATTAAAGATTGGTGTATCTCACGCCAACTATGGTGGGGACATCGAATTCCAGCTTGGTATGATGCAGATGGTAACATCTATGTGGGTCGAGATGAAGCTGAAGTACGAACCAAATACCAACTTGCTGAAACCACGGTTTTAAAACAAGATGACGATGTGCTAGATACTTGGTTTAGTTCAGCGCTTTGGACGTTCTCTACTTTAGGTTGGCCAGAAGAAACTGAAGATCTTAAAACCTTCCACCCAACGGATGTGTTAGTCACAGGCTTTGACATTATCTTTTTCTGGGTTGCCAGAATGATTATGATGACCTTGAAATTTACCGGTCAAGTTCCCTTTAAAAAGGTGTATATCCATGGTTTAGTTCGGGATGCCGAAGGCCAAAAAATGTCAAAGTCCAAAGGAAATGTTTTAGATCCGATCAACATTATTGATGGTATTGATTTAGAGTCTTTAATCAAACAACGTACCCAAGGGATGATGCAACCCAAACTCGCCGAAAAAATTGAAAAACAAACGCGCAAACATTTCCCTGATGGCATCAATGCTCATGGCACAGATGCCCTGCGCTTTACTTTTATGTCTTTAGCGACCACAGGACGAGATATTCAGTTTGATACCAGTCGTTTAGAAGGCTATCGTAACTTCTGTAACAAAATCTGGAATGCAGCTCGCTATGTGCGTATGAACACTGAAGAACATGCCCTAAGTTTACATCAAGGTGAAAAAGAACTGAGTTTAGCTGATCGTTGGATTTTGTCTAAATTCAATCTTTGTATCCAACAATACCAACAGCATATTGAAAGCTTTCGTTTTGATTTGGCCGCTCAAACTTTATA
>PCTP01000061.1:0-3541 GCA_002770795.1 Gammaproteobacteria bacterium CG22_combo_CG10-13_8_21_14_all_40_8
GAAGGTAACAAACCGAGAGAATAACTCATAAAATAGCTTATTGATAACCTTCAGTTAGGCATTCAAAAATAGGAGCATCGCTAATAACGGATAACCAGTAAACAAATAGCAAGGCTGCAAATTTCCATAAAACGAGAAGTTACCTTTATCTGGCTAAAATATCAATCCTTGTTTAGCGCATTTTGAGGTAGCACGGGTATATCCACTGGTGAAAAATTTCAGAAAAATGTTAATCCTCTAAGCTTTTGGTTGATGGGTTGGACGAATTTTACGGTTTAACTCAGGTCTATATTTCAATCCAAGCAACCCGGATAATGCTGGGTTTGCGTTATTTTTTGATAAAGTTCTTCTCTAAGAGTTATGTACTATTGATTAATAATCAGATGCCTAAATCTGATAAAAAGCCTCAGTATTTGGAAATTCTGAATAAATTGAGTATAATCGGTTTTTCTTTATAATAAGATGAAGTCTCCAGTGCCCTTGGCCCTTAATATTCCCTTTCCCAAACCACCTAAAACTCTGTCTATCACCGAAAAGCAATATTACCGTGATCAGTTTTTGCAACGACTGAAGGATGAGGACGCAGTTTTAGTGGCGCATTATTATACTGATCCCGAGATACAAGCTCTTGCTGAGGAAACAGGTGGTTGTGTGGCTGATTCGCTAGAAATGGCGAGATTTGGGGCGAAGCATACAGCATCCACTTTAATCGTGGCTGGTGTTAAGTTTATGGGAGAAACTGCAAAAATATTGTCACCCGAAAAACGTGTCATTATGCCGACAATGGAAGCGACTTGTTCCCTTGACTTGGGTTGTCCTGTTGAAGAGTTTTCTGCCTTCTGCGATCAATACCCCGATCGCAAGGTTGTGGTCTATGCCAACACTTCGGCTGCGGTAAAGGCTAGAGCTGACTATGTGGTGACTTCGAGTATTGCAGTGGAACTTATCGATCACTTAGATGCGGAGGGGCATAAAATTATTTGGGCTCCAGACCGTCATTTGGGACGATATGTTGCTGAGAAAACTGGTGCAGATATGGTTTTATGGCAGGGTGATTGTATTGTGCATGATGAATTTAAATATAAGGCTTTACAACAGTTGATGCTGCAATATCCAGATGCAGCTGTGTTGGTACATCCTGAATCACCCGCTAATGTGGTGAGTTTAGCTCATGCTGTTGGCTCCACTTCTCAACTTATTCAAGCAGCGGTAGATTTACCTCACCAGCAGATAATTGTTGCAACGGATCAAGGTATCTTTTATAAGATGCAACAGAGAGTGCCAGATAAGGAGCTTATTATTGCGCCAACAGGTGGAGAGGGGGCTACTTGCCGTAGTTGTGCCCATTGTCCTTGGATGAAAATGAATACTATCAATTTGCTTCCTCATATTTTTGAGCAAACCAATAATCAGATACAAGTGGATGAGTCTATTCGTTTAAGAGCTATTGAACCTTTAAATAGAATGTTAGCCTTTGCGCAAGCATTGAGGACTTAATACTGGCTCAAGAAGCTTTTTGTTTACTTACTGGTTATCTTACGACCGCTATTCTCGGACAGGCTCCTAGAATCAGCCAAAATAAAAATAAATTTCAATCGTCAATCGTCAATCGTCAAGTTGTCGATCTAAGATTAAATAAGGACTCGCAATACATGAAGACAACAAGCAATCAAACGTTCGGTTTGCTCATATTCTTATGGGTAACGCTCATTTTATCTGGATGTGCACACCAAAATTTGATGGAGGACGGTGAAAAATTTTTGCAACAAGGTCGCTATGAATTGGCTGTGCAAAAATATCAACGAGCGGTTGCTTTATCACCCCAAGATGAAGAGTCTCAAAGGATGCTGAAACAGGCTCAGAAACTCTATCAGGGTTGGTTGCAAACAGTTATTCAGGCTGCCAGAAAAGCTGAACAATCTGGGCTGCAAGGAAAAGCGCTCGTGCTATATGCTAAGGCAGCCAGTACCGATTATGGTCGTGAGTATTTGAGCCAGTATCAATCCATGCAGCAAAATCTTTGGTCAAAAAGTCAATTTTTTGTTGTTCTAACGCCAAAACAACAGCTAGTCGATATCCAACAACTAGAAGATGTTTTGGGTGTGAAAACAGTAAAGGCTTTAACAGGTCAATCTCTGAATCAAGCCACTTTGGATTTCAACTTAGTCAAACAGGGATTAGATATTGATGGGTCTCGCGAAACAAGAACAACCCGCTATATTAGTGGGCAAGAGAAAGTCGATAATCCAAAATTTCTAGATCTACAAACAAAAATAGAGAAAACTCGAGGGCGTTTAGCAAAATATGAAAGCGATATAGCGCCTATTCGAGCAAAAATATCACAAAAAGATCAAGCTTCGCAACTATTGAATAAAGATTTACAAATCATTGAGTTAAGGCTTCAACACGAGGCAGAAAATTCCAATTATTATCAACAATTACAGCAAAAACGACAGGCTGTTGTGAGTAAAATCACTAAGATCCAAAACGAAATTAAAAGACTACAAAATCAAAAGATACGTATAGAGGGTTACCTAGATTCTACTCAAACTCAGTTAAACAACTTTCTAAATGCATTATCTTACATGAAGCCAACTGTTTTGCAGGATGTTTATTCCGATTATGCATACCCTGTCAAACTGACTACTCAAACGGCATGGGGGCTGTTACAAATAAACATTAATCATAAGAAATCACAAATTGAGGTGAATGTTAAAGATACAACCGAATCTTATTCTGCCCAACCTATTATTGGATTAGAGGCAAAACCATCAGTAATAAAATCTAAAGCACATATGGAGCAAATGCTCCAACAGGAGCTGAGTCAAGAAGCCCTGAAACAAGTACAACGCCTGGTGTCAGGATTTCGTTCAAACCTGTTAAGAGAGGCGAAGAATCAATCTAATGTTAACAAAAAATTTGAAAATTGGGTGCTATATGGTTTATCAGGTGATAAGAAAATGAATCCTGCAATTCTCGAAAATATGCTTTCCCAACTTAGACTAGAGTTTGGTCAGGGTGGAGAGTTCGATATTTTGCGACTGCTCAATTTTTAGTTGCAAACAAGCTTAAAAGACTTGACTTATCAGGGGGGAAAGGAGTAAAAATAAGGCTCACATTGAGGAGAAGCTTATGAGAATGTTGAAGATGGTATCACTGGCCTTTTTAGCTTCATCGGCCATGGCATCAAGTGTTACAGTGTCACCTAACGATCCTTCCGGAATTGTGCGCTCTATTGTTACTAATCCTGCAGCTAAATTGAATAAGGTTCTTATCACAGAAATTGATGGTGTTCTTGTTCATCAGCATGACGGACCTTATTGGTTGGCACCTGGTAAACACCAATTAAAACTCGCACCAGTTTTTTCTGATTTAACCGGTACTGTTGGTTCCATTTCAAATAACCACCACAAATCACATCCTTTGTTTGAGTTGAATGTAGAGCAGGGAAAAACCTATACGTTGGCTGCAAAACAAACAGATGCTCATTTGAATACTTGGAAAGCTGTTATCGTCAGTGAAAAAACGACTCGTTGATTTA
>PCTP01000061.1:3591-7434 GCA_002770795.1 Gammaproteobacteria bacterium CG22_combo_CG10-13_8_21_14_all_40_8
ATGGTTTATTTTTTTGGTTGCTAGGCTAATTTTAGTTGTTTTTAGCTGAATTGAATGGTTGCTGTATATGGCGATATTCCTGATGATAACTGATCGCAAATAATATCTTAACTAAACTTGCTGGCGCAGGTTGGTAGTCTATTGAATCGTACCATTGTTCAGCATATCCCCGATAAGTAATTTTACCTGTTGGTATTTTCTTTAACAGTTTTTCCCACCTTTGCGGTTTTAAAATTAAAGTAATCTCCAAACATTGTTGGTCTATATGGCTTCTGGAGACTTTGATAATATGGTAATTCATCGATTTCTATTAAAACGCCACGTGTAAGGTATATTATAGCTTTATTTTAGGCTTCTTGCTTAGGTTTCCCTTTATTTTAAAGGTTTCTGAGGGTAAACAAGGTGAATTAATGACTAGCAGATAAGATTTTGGAATAAAGCCATCAATTAACGTATAATCCCACATCATTTTTCTTGAGATGTTTTTCATGTCCGTCGAATTATTGTCCCCAGCTGGTTCCTTAAAAAATATGCGCTATGCTTTTGCCTACGGTGCAGATGCGGTTTATGCAGGTCAACCTCGTTATAGTTTAAGAGTGAGAAACAATGAGTTCTCCAAACCAGAAGTGCTTGCTAAAGCTATAGAAGAAGCCCATCTACTGGGAAAAAAATTCTTTCTAGCCTCAAATATTGCCCCTCATAATGACAAGGTGAAAACCTATATGAGGGATCTAACGCCCATTATAGAAATGAACCCAGATGCTTTGATCATGTCTGATCCCGGACTCATCATGATGGTGCGTGAAAAATGGCCAGAAATGGCAATCCATTTATCGGTACAAGCCAATGCCGTGAATTATGCCACCGTTAAATTTTGGCAAAAACAAGGTGTGCAACGGGTGATTTTATCGCGCGAGCTTGGCATCAATGAAATTGAAGAAATTAAACAACAATGTCCTGAGATGGAAATTGAAGTTTTTGTGCACGGTGCTTTGTGTATCGCTTATTCAGGACGTTGCTTATTATCGGGTTATATGAATCATCGAGACTCGAATCAGGGCGCTTGTACCAATGCTTGTCGCTGGAACTATAAAACCCAAGATGGCCAAGAAACTTTGGAAGGCGATATTATCCCTGTGAATTCAAATACTCAATCTGATGCCGAAGTGAAGTGGAAACCTGTGGATGATATTTTACTCCTGGAAGAACCTCAACGTCCCGGTGAGTTGATGCCAGCTTTTGAAGATGAGCATGGTACCTATATCATGAACTCTAAAGATTTAAGAGCTGTTCAACATGTAGAGAAATTGATACAAATTGGAGTGGACTCCATAAAAATTGAGGGGCGTACCAAGTCCTATTTTTATGCGGCACGAACCGCCCAAGTTTATCGTCAGGCGATTGATGATGCCATATCGGGCAAACACTTCGACCATCATCTATTGGATACCCTGGATGGTTTATCTAATCGTGGTTATACCGAAGGTTTCTTGCGCCGTCATGTCCCTAAAGAACTACAAAATTATACCCACGGTTCTTCTATGAGTAATCATCAGAAATTTGTGGGTGAAATTCTCTCTTTTGAAAATGGACAGGCAACCGTTGAAGTGAAAAACCAATTTGCGGTAGGTGATAATATCGAGCTCATGACCCCCAAGGGGAATCAAGCCTTTGTTTTGGAGAAAATGCACAATAAGAAAGGGGAGTCTATGGATGTTGCTCCAGGTTCTGGGCATACAGTTATTATCTCTTTACCAGTTGCCTTTGTCCCAGATAACAGCTTATTGGTATTGAACCTCTAATTCGCATGCAAGTTTCTGAGTCGCAAAAACTCAATCAATTTGAACGTCAAATTGAACAATGTCGAACTGGCGATATTCCCGAACTGAGTCAATGTCTCAGGGGACTTCGCCAGCGCCTTAAACAAAAACGGCCTATAGATCGGGGACTGATCAAATTGCAGCAGTCGATTCAAGAATCTTTAGATTGGGTACTGACCAGACATCAACTTTGTCCCGAAATTGATTTTCCAGAAGAATTACCCATCTGCCAAAAACTCGCTGATTTAGCCGAGTTGATAGTCAAGCATCCCGTGGTCATCGTTGCAGGCGAAACAGGCTCAGGCAAAACCACTCAGCTTCCCAAACTATGCTTAAAACTAGGGAGAGGACGCCAAGGACTCATTGGACACACACAACCCAGAAGGATCGCTGCCAGAGCCGTGGCTTCTCGAATTGCTGAGGAGCTTAAAACCGAGCTAGGTCAAGCGGTGGGATATAAAATCCGCTTCGATGATCAAACACAAGAATCCAGTTATTTACAGCTTATGACAGATGGGATCTTATTATCTGAAATGGCCTTTGATCCTGAACTAAGAGCCTTTGATACCCTGATTATTGACGAGGCGCATGAACGTAGTTTAAATATTGATTTTATTTTGGGCTATATCAAAAAGCTTTTGCCTAAACGCCCTGATTTAAAGGTCATTATTACTTCGGCTACCATTGATTTACAAAGATTTTCAAAGCATTTTAACAATGCGCCTATTTTAGAAGTTTCAGGGAGAACTTTTCCCGTTGAGACCCGCTATAGACCCTTAGTTATTGAACAACTATCCATGGGCGAAGGAATGGACGAGCCGAAAACCATTTCGCACAGCATTGAGCCCTATGATGCCATGTTGCAAGCCATAGAAGAGCTTTGTTCTGAAGGTAGTGGCGATATTTTAGTTTTTCTGGCAGGAGAGCGAGAGATTAGAGAGGCCAGTGAAACAATACGCAAACATTTACAAGGCCAAGTGGAAGTTTTGCCATTGTACTCAAGATTGAGTCGCTCAGAACAAGACAAGGTTTTTAAATCGCATAACAAACGTCGCATCGTGTTAGCCACCAATGTGGCGGAAACCTCTTTAACCGTCCCTAATATTCGTTATGTCATTGATTTTGGTTTTGCGCGTATTAGCCGATATAGCCAAAGAACTAAAGTTCAAAGATTACCGATAGAACCTATATCGAAGGCATCAGCAGAACAAAGAAAAGGGCGTTGTGGTCGCTTGTCTGATGGTATTTGTATTCGTTTATATTCCCAAGATGATTATGAGTCCCGACCTGATTTTACCGATCCTGAAATTTATCGAACCAATTTAGCCGCTGTTATTTTACAAATGTTGAATTTGAAAATGGGCGAGATTGAAGACTTTCCTTTTATCGAGTTGCCCGAGCAAAAGCAAATTAACGATGGTTATCGACTACTTCAAAATCTACAAGCCATTGATCAGCAAAAACGAATCACAGCTTTAGGTCGTCAATTAGCACGATTGCCCATTGATCCGCGATTGGGCCGGATGTTATTGGCCGCCGAGCAATACCTCTGCGTAAAAGAGATGTTGATTATTGCCAGTGCGCTAAGCGTTCAGGATATTCGCGAACGTCCCTTAGAAAAAAGATCGCAAGCCGATCAATGGCACTTGAGATTTAATCAACAGCCTTCAGATTTTTCGAGTTTGGTGCAACTATGGGATTATGTTCATCAACTCAAAGCTGATCTATCGAGCAGTCAGTTTAAAAAACAATTGAAGTCTGAGTTTTTATCCTATGTTCGACTAAGAGACTGGCAAGACACCTATCGACAGTTAACTCGAATACTAAAAGAAGCGGGTCTGCGTACCACAGCCAATCCAGGAGATTATGCTTCAATACATAAAGCGATCATTACGGGATTACCAGAACAACTGGGCCATAAAACCTCGGAAGGTGACTATGAAGGAACAAGGCAGTCCAGGTTTGTATTGCAAAAAACAAGTGCGGTAAATAAGAAAGCTATACATCAAAATAGAGATGTAGA
>PCTP01000013.1:0-587 GCA_002770795.1 Gammaproteobacteria bacterium CG22_combo_CG10-13_8_21_14_all_40_8
TTGCAAGGTATGATTAATCACTTGATTCAAAATGCTGACTTTGCTACCGGCGAAAAAGCCCCGAATGTGATCCCTAAGGTTTCCGATCAACGCGAGTTGGGCCAGATTATCTCAGCGGCTGAGAACCATCCTGCGCAAAATGCGGAAGTGCTTGGCAATATTCAAAAAGCGGCACAAAATTCATCAGCCACAGTACTTGGGATCACTGGAACGGGTGGTTCGGGTAAATCCTCCTTGGTGGATGAGTTAGTCAGACGCTTTATCTTAGATTTTGAAGATAAAACCGTTGCTATTATCTCTGTTGATCCTTCTAAAAGAAAAACGGGTGGCGCGTTATTGGGTGATAGGATTCGTATGAATGCCATTAACCATAAACGGGTTTACATGCGCTCTCTGGCGACCAGACAATCTAATTTAGCGCTGTCACCCTATGTGCAAGATGCAGTCAATGTGGTGAAAGCGGCAGGGTTTGATTTGGTGATTTTAGAAACTTCGGGCATTGGACAATCGGACACTGAGATTGAAGAGCATTCTGATGTTTCATTATATGTGATGACACCAGAGTACGGCGCAGCCACTCAATTAGA
>PCTP01000013.1:607-2122 GCA_002770795.1 Gammaproteobacteria bacterium CG22_combo_CG10-13_8_21_14_all_40_8
TTGCCGATTTGATTGCGATTAATAAATTTGATAAAAGAGGCGCTGAAGATGCCTTAAGAGATGTGCAAAAACAATATCAACGTAATCATCTTCGTTTTGAACAAGCCACTGCTGAAATGCCAGTCTATGGCACTATTGCAAGTCAGTTTAATGATCCTGGCACCAATAATCTGTATATACATTTGATGAGAGAATTACATAAACAACAAAAAGGCCAGTTTACATCGACCTTTAATTTCACCACAGATAGTTCAGAAAAAATTTACATTATCCCGCCAAAAAGAACACGTTATTTAGCAGAAATTGCGGAAACCAATCGTTCGTATGATGCGTGGGTTTTACAACAAGCAGAGCAAGCACAAAAAATTCAAAGTGTGAAACAAACACTTGCCCTGGTTGAAACAAACGAAGAACAAAATGCCTTTAAAGATTCTCTCAATAAAATGTTAGAGAATGTTGAGCTGAACTTTGATCGCAATAACAGTAAAATTTTAGAAGAATGGGATCAAGAGATCCAACGCTATCAGCAAGATGTATTTACTTATAAGGTGCGTGATAAAGAAATTCACATCACCACCTATTCTCAATCCCTTTCTGATCAAAAGATCCCCAAGATTTCTGTGCCTAAATTTCAAGGCTGGGCGGATCGTTTAAAATGGAAATTACAAGAAAACTTTCCTGGTGAATTTCCTTACACCGCTGGTGTCTTCCCATTTAAACGCGAAGGTGAAGATCCAACCCGAATGTTTGCCGGAGAAGGCGGGCCAGAACGTACTAATCGTCGTTTCCATTATGTGTCTAAAGGCATGCCAGCGGCCAGATTATCTACCGCCTTTGATTCCGTAACCCTGTATGGTGAGGATCCCGATCCACGTCCAGATATTTATGGCAAAATTGGTAATGCCGGTGTTTCTATTTGCTGTTTAGACGATATGAAAAAACTCTATTCAGGATTCCGTCTGACCAGCCCAACCACATCGGTTTCTATGACCATTAATGGCCCAGCCCCTATTTTAGTGGGATTTTTCATGAATGCCGCCATTGATCAAGAATGTGAAATCTATATCAAAGAAAATGGCTTAGAAGCCGAAATTAAACAGAAAATTGCAGAAATTTTCGCCGCTAAGAAACTACCGCTTCCCCTCTATCAAGGTGACATCCCAGAGGGTAACGATGGATTAGGATTAATGTTATTAGGCATCACAGGCGATCAACTATTAGCTGCCGATGTTTATCAAACCATTAAGCACGATACTATTTCCAAAGTCAGAGGCACGGTACAGGCCGATATTTTAAAAGAAGATCAGGCACAAAACACCTGTATTTTCTCTACTGAATTTGCACTGCGCTTAATGGGTGATGTACAACAATATTTTATCGAAAAAAATATTCGTAACTTCTATTCTGTTTCTATCTCTGGTTATCATATTGCCGAGGCAGGCGCCAACCCCATTACTCAGCTAGCACTGACTTTATCCAATGGTTTTACCTTTGTAGAATATTATTTATCTCGCG
>PCTP01000013.1:2159-7287 GCA_002770795.1 Gammaproteobacteria bacterium CG22_combo_CG10-13_8_21_14_all_40_8
CTTCTTTTCCAACGGCGTTGATCCAGAATATGCAGTGATTGGTCGTGTCGCGCGAAGAATTTGGGCCAAAGCTTTAAAGTTAAAATATAAAGCCAATGCTCGTGCGCAAATGTTGAAATATCATATTCAAACGTCAGGCCGATCACTTCACGCTCAAGAGATCGACTTCAATGATATTCGTACCACCTTACAAGCACTGTACGCCATTTATGATAATTGTAATTCATTACATACCAATGCCTATGATGAAGCCATTACCACGCCCACCGAAGCCTCGGTACGACGCGCTATGGCCATCCAGCTGATTATCAATCGTGAGTTGGGTTTAACCAAAAATCAAAACCCGCTTCAAGGTTCATTTATTATTGAAGAACTCACCGATTTAGTGGAAGAGGCTGTGCTGATGGAATTTGAAAAAATCAGTGAGCGTGGCGGTGTGTTAGGCGCAATGGAAACTATGTACCAGCGCTCTAAAATTCAAGAAGAATCGATGCATTATGAAATGCTAAAGCATACTGGTGAATATCCTATTATTGGAGTGAACACCTTCTTGTCTTCTGAAGGTTCACCCACCGTGATCCCTAGTGAAGTGATTCGTTCAACGCAGCAAGAAAAAGACTATCAAATTTCTATGTTGCAGTTATTATTTAAAAGCTATCAAGAACAGATCGCCGAGCAAACCCAAGCCATACAAAAAGCCTCTTTAGAAAATGAAAATATTTTTGAAGTGCTTATGGAAGCGACTAAATACTGCTCTTTGGGTACACTCTCCAAAGCCTTGTATCAAGTGGGCGGTCAGTATCGTCGTAATATGTAATGTAAAACTAAAGTTTGGCCTAGAGCATTATTCTAGGCCAAACTTTATCAGATAGTTATTCCTGACAAGCTGAATAACAAAAACAATCCTCAAGATGATCATTCACCATCCCCACCGCTTGCATAAAAGCATAACAAATGGTGCTGCCAACAAACTTAAATCCAGCCTTTTTTAAAGCCTTTGACATGGCATCAGATTCTGGAGAAGTTGCAGGTAAATCTTTGCTGGATTTTATCTGGTTTTGAATGGTTTTATGCCCGACAAAACTCCACAAAAACTCGCTAAAATTTATGCCCTCTTGCTCCATTTGAATATAGGCTTTGGCATTACCAATGGCGGCGGCCACTTTCAAACGATTACGAATAATTCTCACATCTTGCAGTAATTCAGCCACTTTTTGATCATCATACAAAGCCATTTTATACGGGTTGAGATGATCAAAACATTGATAATAACCTTCACGCCTTTTTAAGATGGTGATCCAACTTAATCCCGCTTGGGCACCATCTAAAATCAATTTGGCAAATAGATCCTGACTGTCTCGCACCGGGCGTCCCCATTCATTATCATGATAATCGACATAGATTGGATCGCTACCAGGCCAAGTGCAACGCACAAGTTGTTGATTCATATTGACTCATCTCTTTTTATTTAGGATGAAATCCCGTTATAATACAGCGCATCTAATTAGGAGAACAGTTTGTACATTGAGACATTCTCCTGATACTTTTCTTTATTCTAAACCATTGGGCAGGAATTTACATTGAGTCTTCAAACACCTGACACATCAACCTTTCAAGGTTTGATTCTGGCGCTTCAAGGATACTGGGCTGATCAAGGTTGTATTCTTGTACAACCTCTTGATCTTGAAGTGGGTGCTGGCACCTTTCACCCGGCAACATTTTTACGCGCAATTGGCCCTGAGCCATGGCATGCGGCCTATGTTCAACCTTGTCGCCGTCCCACCGATGGTCGTTATGGTGAAAACCCCAATCGTTTACAGCATTATTATCAATTCCAAGTCATGCTCAAACCTTCTCCCGATAACATCCAAGATTTGTATTTAGGCTCACTGCGTCATCTCGGGTTAGATTTGTTAGAACATGATATTCGCTTTGTGGAAGATAATTGGGAATCTCCGACTCTGGGTGCCTGGGGTTTAGGTTGGGAAGTTTGGCTCAATGGTATGGAAGTGACTCAGTTTACCTATTTCCAGCAAGTGGGTGGTCTTGAATGTTCACCAGTAACAGGTGAAATTACCTACGGTTTAGAACGTATTGCGATGTATTTACAGGGTGTGGATAGCATTTTTGATTTAGTTTGGAGTGGCGGACCTTTTGGACGCGTGACCTACAGAGATGTTTATCATCAAAACGAAGTTGAAATGTCGGCCTACAATTTTGAACACGCTCCCGTTGAAAAACTATTTGAAGATTTCAATGCTTATGAAGCAGAGCATGGCAAACTTATCGCCAGTAAACTGCCTTTGCCCGCCTATGAAATGGTACTTAAGGCCTCTCATACTTTTAACCTATTGGATGCTCGACACGCCATTTCCGTCACCGAAAGACAACGTTATATTTTAAGAGTTAGAGCCATGTCCAGAGCCGTTGCTGAAGCCTACTACGAAGTCAGAGAAAACTTAGGCTTTCCCATCTGTCAGTCACAAAGCGATCAAGGGGAAAAAGCATGAGCCGATTAAACGTCGATTTTATTATCGAAATTGGAACCGAAGAGCTTCCACCGAAAGCCTTGTCTAAACTGGCAAAAGCTTTCCATAACAATCTGACGCAATCAGCCAAAGAAGCTCGCCTAAATTATACAGCGTCGCGCTGGCTGGCAACACCTAGACGCTTAACGGTGATTTTATCGGGACTGAGTGTCCACCAAAGTGATATGGAAGAACTCAAACTAGGGCCAGCACTCGATGCCGCTTTTGATGCAGAAGGCAACCCTAAACCTGCAGCCAGTGGTTTTGCGCGATCTTGTGCTGTTGAAGTTTCACAGTTACAACAGATTGAAACCGACAAAGGTGTACGCTTAGGTTATAAAATTCAACAAGCCGGTCTTGCCGCAGTAGAATTATTGCCAAACCTGATCCTTCAAGCCTTAAAAGATCTGCCCATCCCCAAAATGATGCGCTGGGGAGATTATAACGAAGCGTTTGTTCGCCCCGTGAAATGGATATTAGCGCTTTTAGGTTCTGAAGTTGTCCCCATGACATTATTCGGTCAAACCAGTAGCAATCTTACACGCGGACATCGTTTCCATGCACCAACGCCATTTGCCATAGAAAACGCCGCCAGCTATGAACAACAATTATTCGATCAGGGTAAAGTCATTGCTGATTTTGAAACGCGAAAAAAACAGATTGAGCAATCTGCCAATCAAATCGCTCAGAGTATCGGTTCAGCCATTATTGATCCCAACCTGTTAGATGAAGTGGCAGGTTTGGTGGAGTGGCCTCAAGCTATTATAGGCACCTTTGATCAAGAATTTTTGCAAGTGCCAGAAGAAGCGTTAATTTCTTCTATGCAAGAGCACCAAAAATATTTTCCCGTGCGAAATCAGACAGGCCAACTCAGTCATCATTTTATTGCCATGAGCAACTTAGAAAGTTCTCATCCGCAAAGTGTTATTTCGGGTAATGAAAAAGTCATTCGCCCCAGATTAGCCGATGCCAAATTCTTTTTTGATACTGATAGAAAAAAATCACTCGCTGATCGCATCGAAAGTTTAAAAACGGTTTTGTTCCAACACAAACTGGGTACGGTTTGGGATAAATCTCAACGTGTGGTCAGTCTTTGCCAAAAAATAGCGCCAGCCTATCAAGCGGATGTTGAAAAATCCATGCGTGCAGCACAGCTCGCAAAATGCGATTTAATGACAGAAATGGTCGGTGAATTCCCCAATCTACAAGGCATTATGGGCAGATATTATGCCCTACAGGATCAAGAACCGCCTGAAGTCGCTTTGGCACTAGATGAACAATACATGCCAAGATTCTCTGGCGACCAACTGCCTAGCAGCAACGCAGGTTTAGTCTTAGCGCTAGCAGAAAGACTCGACACCTTAGTCGGTCTATTTGGTATAGGACAACCGCCCAAAGGCGCAAAAGATCCCTTTGCTTTACGCCGAGCAGCTCTAGCTGTATTAAGATTATTGATGCAAAACAAAGTCGATCTACAAATCCCAACACTTATCCAATGGGCACTTGAAGGCTACCCAGAAGGTATTATCAGTGAAAAGAACGCTGCTCAACAATTAACTGATTTTATCTACCAAAGATTTACCGCTTGGTATCAAGAGCAAGGCATTGACACCAATGTTATCCATTCCGTTATGGCCAGAAAACCTTTAGTCGTGATAGATTTTGATCGCCGCGTAAAAGCAGTCGCACACTTTAGAACCTTACCAGAAGCCGAATCACTCGCAGCGGCTAACAAACGTGTCGCCAATATTCTCGATAAAAATTTAACGGAAAATGTGGATTTAAGTTTTGATGCAACCTATCTAACAGATCCTGCCGAGATAGCCCTACATCAAGCCGTTGCCGCCCTAAAAACAGAGACCTTACCGGACTTTGAAGAAGGTGATTATCAAAGCGCCATGATCAAACTGGCCAGCTTACAAGCACCGCTAGATAGCTTCTTTAATGATGTGATGGTGATGGTTGAAGATGAAAAGTTAAAGAATAATCGTTTAGCCTTACTACAAAATATTCGAGCACTTTTCTTGAAGGTTGCGGATATTTCATTGTTGCAATAGGGTTGGTTTAGCTCGTTATGAAAAGCCGCTGAGTTAAGCGGCTTTTTTAAGTAATGGTGAATGATTTTTACCTGCAACCTTATTGATGAATCCCATCACTCTTTAATATGGAAAAAATACCAAAACAAATTACACACTACAATAAACACTTTTCATTTAATACTAATTCATTATTTTTATATCAACAAAACATTCTCGAAAAAACAGGATAATATTTTTTCAAACCCCACTAAAAACCACTGAAAGCACTCTTTCAAAAAGTCGCTCGCATGGATTTTGTAAAAAACATCTAAAACAGCCTCATTCCATCTCATTTCATCTCATTCAAAAAATTTAACTTTATTTCTTTGAATAACATTTTATTCGGAGAGGAGAATTCCTTTTCTTTTTTGGTTATGCCTGTCTACTTCTGGTCAGCAGGATGCGGAAGCTTTGCTTGTATGTATTTCCAGGATCCCTCATTGCTTCAATTCCAGCGGCTAGTGGAAGAAAAAGAGGGACGGAATAACTTACGTAATTTATTTGGGGTAGAGAATATCCCAA
>PCTP01000096.1 GCA_002770795.1 Gammaproteobacteria bacterium CG22_combo_CG10-13_8_21_14_all_40_8
GTCCACCATTCTGCCAATCTTTCTTCTGGGCTATTAGGTTTCGCTCTCAGCACTAAAAAGTCATAGGCGGCTCTAAACCTTGGGTGTTCGAATACCCGTTGAGCTCGTTTCCCCAGTCTTTTCTCTAATGCCGGTTGTAGTTGCCAAATTTCTCTCATAATCTGGGTAAATCTTTTAGGAATAGCGATAAAAGGGTGTTGAGCAGAGAGAATATGACTAGAGGCATGGAAGAAGGCATCGGATGGATGGGTGCCTTTAGCCTCCAGACTTGCTTGCTTAGTTTGCACGGGTTCCCATAACAATACCGCAAATAAAAAGGCCGGCGTCACGGGTTTTGCTTGTTGTATTCTCAGATCGGTACTTTGTAGAGCTGCTTGGATGAAGTCATTGAAATCTGAACTATCTGCATGCTCTAGAGATTTGATGGTTAAAGGAAAGAGTGCTTCTGCTAATTTTAATTCAACCAAGCGTTCCCAAGTTTTTTGTGCCTGTCCTGCCAGAAATAGTTTAAGGCTTTCTTCCCAAAGTCTGGCGCTGGAAATATGACCCAACAAATGCGCCATTTCAGGGATTAAATCCAAGCTTTTCTTTTCGATATTTAATTGTAGTTTGGTGGCAAGACGAACGGCTCTGAGCATTCTCACGGGATCTTCACGGTAGCGTGTGGCGGCATCTCCAATCAGATTCATTTCGCGATTTTTGAGCGCTTTGATGCCGTCTAAAAAATCCACAATCGTTTCATTACTGGCGTTGTAGTAGAGCGCATTCACCGTGAAGTCGCGTCTAATGGCATCTTGATCGATCGTTCCATAGACATTATCGCGGGTGATCATGCCCGTTTCTTCACTGACATTGTGTTTATGTATAGAGAGGGGGTCATCCGATTCCGCTTGATCTGCCCTAAAAGTGGCCACTTCAATGATCTCACGTCCAAAAAAAACATGAGCAATTTTAAAACGCCTGCCAATAATGCGGCTATTTTTAAATAGATTTCTGACCTGTTCAGGAGAGGCGTTGGTTGAGACATCAAAATCTTTAGGGATCAGCCCCAGCAATAAATCCCTGACACCGCCTCCCACAAGATAGGCTTCATATCCAGCATGCGTGAGTTGCTTTAAAACTTTTAAGGCGTTCTGGCTGATGTTTTTTTGGTGGATAGAATGAGCCGATTTGGGAATAATCGTGGCTGTTGGATAAGCGGTTGTCATTATGGATTGTTTATCGTCTCAAATTGAGGTTGTAGGTTTAGGGTATAAATTCAAACTGAATGATAACATAAAAAAATAGAATAAATAGTTTCACATAGATTTGGGGACCAAATTCAGTTGCCAATGCGCTACAGCCCACTGAATAATAGTCTCAGCCTCTTCTTGCTGAAGTGTTGATGGCGGTTTTTGTCCCAAAAAAGTCAGTGCTCTGTATAAATTGGCGGGTGCCATTTTATTTTCTATGGGCTTAGCATGGTTTTGTTTGCTGAGTTTAGCGCCATCATTATCACAAACCAAAGGGAGATGAACATAGCTAGGTGTATTGATCCGTAGGGCTTTTTGTAGATTAATTTGCGCAAAAGTCGCCTCAATTAAATCAGCACCTCGCACCACTTCAGTGATATTCTGTTCATAATCATCCACTACCACGGCTAAAGGATAGGAGAAATAGCCATCTTTGCGTTTCAAGATAAAATCTTGTTCGTAGTTCTCTGCTGATAAACGGAGTTGCCCCAAAAGTTTATCTTCAAATAGTTCAACCTGTTCTGTTGCTCGGAATCGAATGCTTTGATTCATTGCCATACTCAGATTTAGGTGGCGACAATGTCCTTGATAAAATCCACTGGCAGCTTTTATTTTTGAGCGAGTGCAATCGCAAAAATAACTTTGCTGGTTTTTTTGTATCTTTTCGAGATATTGACTGTATAGGTGAGCTCGTTGGCTTTGATACACAATCTCTCCATCCCAATGTAACCCATGATGTTCTAGGCTATGTAAAATACTTGAAGAGGCTCCCTGCATTTCTCTTGGCCGATCAAGATCCTCTATGCGAACTAACCATTGACCTTGAGATGATTTTGCACGAAGAAAACTCCCCAAAGCTGCAACTAATGAACCTCTATGCAATGGACCTGAGGGGGAAGGAGCGAACCTGCCAATATATTTCATTGAGGAATTATTTAAGGTTATTTAAGAAGGGTTAAATAAAGCCAACGAGTCGTATAGGAGTCATCGGCTCTATTAGGATCATTTTGTCCGACTAGGAGTCTATTCTTGGACAGGCTCCTAGGTTCCAAAATGTTTTTCTTTAATTTCTGCCAGCGTTTTGCAATCAATACATTGTTCGGCTGTGGGTCTTGCTTCTAGTCTGCGAATACCAATTTCTTCTTCACAGGATTCACAAAAGCCATAATCTTCGGCTTCAATCTTTTTAAGGGTTTTATCAATTTTACGAAGCAATTTGCGTTCACGGTCACGGGTTCTTAATTCTAAATTGAATTCTTCTTCTTGAGAGGCTCGATCAGCAGGATCGGCATAGTGTGTTGCATCTTTCATATTGTTGATAGTGGTATCCACTTCAAGCATCAGTTGGGCTTTCCACGCTTCTAATACAGCGGAGAAATGCGCTAACTGCTTTTCATTCATGTACTCTTCACCCTTTTTTTCTTTATAGGGCTCAATTCCAAGCATACTTAGAGTTGTTGTAGGCTTCTTTTTAGCTGGCATTTTCAGTTCCTCTTCAAATTCGTCCAGTTAATAACCAAACAAATATGGTGCTAAATTTTTAAATTTCAATATCTAAACGATAAAATATTATCGCTACGTCAATTTGGCTAACCATTTTATATTAGATTCATCTATTTTATTGGTCATCAACACTCTTTCTAGATCACATAACTTAACATTAATACCAAGTGTTTGCTTTTACAAGTAAAATTTAATCACCACAGAAGATACGCAGCACTTTCCAGCAAGGACAGGTTTTAGACCCCAGCCGAAGCTTCTCCATACACAGTGGTCGAAGCCAGTCAAGAAGACGAGGAGGTGTGCGTTAGTTTGGGAAAGGTGCAGATCTCTTCCAAACCGAGTGGAGTACCAATGCACATCATCCTTATTACTCGTAAAATACAGGAATTTCTTCTGTGAGTTCAATTGCTTTCGGCGATATTTCACAAAAGAAGGCTTTGATAATGACGCCAGCCGTTTTGGCCTGGTTTAATAATTCTGCATATTCTGGTGCAATATGTTTGGCTGCTCTCACTTGCAGAATGGCACTATATTGTACACAATCAATTAACCAAGCATTTTTTCCTTGCTGAGCCAGTTTAGTGAGACATTGCAAATGTTTGTTGGCTCGGGTACTGGTGGTATCAGGAAAATAACCGATATTTGAACCCTCAGCACAAAGAGTGACGCTTTTTACCTCAATAAAATGCTCAGTATTATTGAGGGTGACTTTGAATTCCAAACGTGAGTTATCCAGGGTCACTTCAGTCTCTACTTTTACGCCTTTTAGATGGTCAATCTGACCAGCTAAAAGCGCTTCTTTGACAATCTTGTTGGCGTTATGGGTGTTAACCCCAATCCAATGCCCTGATTTTGTTGTGACTAGTTCTAAGGAATGTGGGTATTTTTGTTTGGGATTGGGGCTTGTAGAGTACCAAGCACTACTACCTGGCTCGGCGCAACCTGTCATGGCGCCCGTGTTGGCGCAATGTATAGTGAACAGACCTAGCTTTGCTGTTTCTACATCCACTAAAAATCGTTTGTATCTTTTGATTAAAAGAGATGATTGTAGCTGTGGCGTAAAATTCATAGGCTTTTTGCTATTTGATACTTGGGTGTGAGCAATGGTATTCTGTTTTAACTTTTGTTGCTATACCATCCTAACTCTTAAG
This sequence comes from Gammaproteobacteria bacterium CG22_combo_CG10-13_8_21_14_all_40_8, assembly GCA_002770795.1. Taxonomy (GTDB): domain Bacteria; phylum Pseudomonadota; class Gammaproteobacteria; order Enterobacterales; genus 21-14-all-40-8. The sequence goes on from PCTP01000096.1 coordinate 3,887, forward strand.
GAGAATTCTGTGAACTCAATGATAATTGTTCAATTATCGAATCAACCTGTACCTGCTATTTGGGGGGACGGATCGGTTGTTTCTACTCAAGAATCTGGCATTACCATTCATTTGAAAGGGAAAAATAATCATTTAACTATCCAGCAAGGTGCGCGTGCTATTGCCGTTATGGGCGTTCAACAATGTAAACTTGTTGGGGCTGATTGGAATTTAGAAGCTCAATGGAATTTTCATCAGGGATTTTGGAGTCATAAGAATCAACAAGGTGTTGTTTTTGCTGAAATGGATAAACAAAGCCAACAGCAGTTGCAAAATCGCATCAAAGCCTATCAGTGGGCTAAAAATCAGATTCACGCAACGCCTGAAGATTTAAGTCCTTTAAATTTAGCGCAAGAAGCGGCCACTTTTATTTGCCAGATTGCGCCAGATAAAGTGTCCTATGAGATTCTATCGGGTGATGAATTGGCTGAAAAAGGTTATGTGGGCATTCATGGCGTGGGTCGAGGTAGCGAGCGACCACCTGCATTGCTGACGCTGGATTACAATCCATCTTCAGACAGCAATGCCCCAGTGTCAGTGGCCTTAGTCGGTAAAGGTATTACCTTTGATAGTGGCGGCTATAGTTTAAAAGCCAGTGAAACTATGTTTTTAATGAAAATTGATATGGGCGGGGCGGCAACCGTCACCGCTGCTTTAGCACTTGCCATGCTAAATGGCCTGAATAAACGCGTGAAATTAATTCTTTGCTGTGCCGAGAATTTAGTGAGTGGGCATGCCTATAAGCTGGGGGATATTCTCACCTATCGCAATGGCGTCAGTGTAGAAATTGCCAATACAGATGCCGAAGGACGATTGGTGTTGGCCGATGGCCTGATTGATGCGACGGCTTCAGGAGCCAAACTGATTGTAGATGCAGCGACACTCACTGGTGCAGCCATGGTAGCAGTAGGTTCTCGTTTTAATGCGTTATTTTCTTTAGATCAAGCACTGATGCAACGTTATCTATCTTATGCGAACCAAGAGCAAGAATACCATTGGCCCTTACCGCTAGAAACCTGGCATGCGGATGAATGTCCATCCTCTTTTGCCGATACTCAAAACTCACGACCCGTTAAAGGTGGGGGCGTTGGCGGCGCAAGTAATGCAGCAGGATTTTTATCACGATTTGTAGACAATGATCAGCAAACTTGGTTACATATTGATCTGGCTGGTGTGTATTTAGAATCTGCCAACAAATATGCCGCCGCTGGGGCGACTGGACTAGGAATTAAAACGCTTGCTCGAGCCCTTATAGATGAAGCTTTGTAAATATAATTGTCGGCAAAAAATGCTTTTAGCGAATTATAATCAAGGGTAAATCTTGCCACTGAGTGGTGTATGCAGGGGATTTAAAATGCCGCTGCATCGCCCAATTTTGTTGAATTCCTTGAGCAGCAAAGTAGGTGGTATTGAGTCCTTTTAGATGATTGATTTGATCGAGTGTTTGCATCAGCTTGAGTGCTTTTTCTGATTGTTTTTGGGCGAAAAAATCTCCTTGATATGGACTCTCTGTTTGGATATTCATCAGCCCAACGCCTGCTCTTACATAACGCAATCCTGATCTAAATAATTGATTAACCGCTTGCACAGCTAGCCTTGTAATAATACGGGTGTCATTACAAGGGTAGGGTGTTTTTAGCACCAGAGAAGGATGGTAGTAATCATCGTCAAAACGACTGGTTTCAATAAATACCTGTATGCTGTTGGCAAAACCCTGCTGATCGCGTAGCTTCCTGGTTGCGCGAGCGGCATATTGGCTTACTGCTTGGCGCAATTGCTCAATAGATTGTACCTTTTGTCCAAAAGATCGTGTTGAGATAATTTCTTTTTTATTGGGTGTGCTGAGTTCTAAAGATAAACAAGCTGTCCCATTTAATTCTTGAATGATGCACCCCATATTGACGCTATAACGACGTTGCATAATGTGAGGATCGCAGCCAATTAGTTGCCAGACAGAAAAAATGCCTTCAACAGCGAGTTTTTTTTCAAGCTGCCTTCCTATTCCCCAAATTTTTTTGACAGGAATCTTCTCGAAAACTTTTTGCCATGAAGGGATGTTTTGTATCACACAAACGCCTCCACATTTGTTTGAATTTTTACCAATATAAGAGGCTAATTTGGCTAAGGTTTTAGTTGCCCCAATGCCGACGCCAACGGGCATCCCAACCCGTTGAAAAATAGTGTTTTTAATATCCCATCCTAGTTGTTGATAATGGGTAAAATGATCTGGAAGTTGCAGAAAAGCCTCATCAATAGAATAAATTTCAATATGATCACAAAATACCTTTAACTGTTGCATGACTCGTTGTGAGATATCACCATAGAGTTCATAGTTTGAAGAAAATACCTGTACTTGATGATGTTGTAGAAATGATTTGATCTTAAAATAGGGTATTAAGTCAGGGATTTTTAAAGCCTTAGCCTGTGCATTTCTTGCAACAATACAGCCATCATTATTGGATAAAACCACTACAGGTTTTCCGCGTAAATCGGGTCGAAAAATTTGTTCACAACTGGCAAAAAATGCATTGCAATCCACGAGGGCATACATCAAATTAGCTCGAATGATTAATAGGACGATGACAACGAATAGAACTAATGATTACGCCTTCTATAATAAAGTCTGCAAGTTCCGAAATAGGGATTATGGCATATTGAGAATTCGCTGGTTTTAAACAGCGATTGTCCAGATCCAATAATTTGCAGGTTAATTCACCGTCCAGTGCCACAATCACCGCATCGCCATTTCTGGCTTCAATAGCTCTATCCACAATCAAAATATCACCATCATGAATACCCACCTCAATCATTGAGCTACCTTGCGCACGGGCAAGGTAGGTACTGCTGGGATGTTCAATCAACAATTCATTCAAATCAAGAAATCTATCAATATAATCATCCGCAGGGCTAGGAAATCCAGCTGAAACGCTTGCATCGAAATAGGGTAAAAGCAAGGGTAGGCTATGCCATTTTGGGAGATGTTTTGTATAACAGAGCATATAAGTACCAGTAACTCAGGATATATTTAACTAAGTATACAAGTAGTATTTGTATTTTGATAGTCAAGTTTTTAAGTTTAAATAAACGAATTGTGTAAAAAGACGTTTTTTTTGGCCTTCGGTATTTATTTTGACTACACTTTGTTCCTGTGGGGTGGGGGGAACTGTAATCATGCATGTCACACTTAAATCAATCCTTAAACCCTGAAAGAAGTTGATGGATGTAGAAAAGTGTTGAAGGGTGGAG
>PCTP01000023.1 GCA_002770795.1 Gammaproteobacteria bacterium CG22_combo_CG10-13_8_21_14_all_40_8
AGAATGTGCGGATTGCCATGGTGATAAAGGTGTGAGTAGCGAATCGGATGTGCCTACTATAGCAGGCGCCTCTGAGGATTTTATTAAGGATACATTAGCTGCTTACAAAGATGGCACTCGTATTGCCATTAAATCAAAATTTAGAGCAGGTGATACTACTAGAGCAGAAACAGATATGAAAGCTATTACAAAAGATTTCACAGAAGAACAAATGGATGAGATTGCAAAATATTATTCTAAACAGAGCTTTGTTGCAGCTAAACAATCTTTTGATGAAGGATTGGCTGAAGTTGGGAAGAAAGTGCATGAAATGCGTTGTAAAAAATGTCATGAAGATGGTGGCGGCTCAGCAGATGACGATGCCGGTATTTTAGCGGGACAATGGACGCCTTATTTACAACATGCCTTTAAGTTGTTTAGAAGTGGTGATCGCTATATGGAAGAAAAAATGAAAGTGAAAATTGATGCCCTTGATGATAAGGAAGTAGAAGCGCTATTGAATTTTTATGCTAGCCAACAATAACAGTTTTTTTATTCTTTCTGGCCTGGAATTTTGAATAAAAAATCACGGAGAACAACATGAGTAAAATAAAAGAAATGTGGGCTCGCTTATGGGTTGTGAGTAAAAAACGCTGGATGATAGGTTTGCCAATAGGCGCACTGGTAATGTTCATTGTTGGTATTCTATTTTGGGGGGGATTTCATACGGTTTTAGAGCTGACGAATACAGAGTCATTTTGTATTAGTTGTCATGAGATGAAAGATACCGTCTATCAGGAATACAAAACCACCATACATTTTAAAAATCCTGCTGGTGTGAAAGCTAGTTGTCCGGATTGTCATGTTCCTAGACCCTGGCTCTATAAAATCAGGAGAAAAATTCAAGCGTCTAATGAGTTATTTCACTCATTTTTGGGTACTATTGACACACCTGAAAAATTTGAGGACCATCGTTTGGAATTAGCCACCCATGTATGGAAGGTAATGAAAGACTCAGATTCTAGAGAATGTAAAAATTGTCATAGTTTTGAAGTCATGGATCGAGACAAACAGTCAAAACGCGCTTCAAAAAAACATGATCCAAAAAGAATTGCCGAAAGAGGTGAAACCTGTATCGATTGTCACAAGGGTATTGCACACCATCTCCCCAAAGAAGAATAACAAGGAATTTTATCTTCAAATGGTATCGTCTGATACCTCCATTGAATCCCTAAGTAGCCTTCCAGCTATTTGCGGTTTTTTTATGCACTAGTTTATCTTCATACAAAGTAATAGTTGAACCTGACACTACACATTTAGGTTATTAACCACTAAAATAGAATTTATTCATTTATTTTTTATCAATATAAATATAAAAAATGGCAGAACTTACTCCCCAACAAGCACTACGTTATGCACGTCAGATCAACTTGCCTTCTATGGATTTGGAAGGACAAGAGCGATTATTGAATGGGCATGTGGTGATTGTGGGCCTAGGTGGCTTGGGCTGTGCAGCTGCTCAATATTTATGTGCTGCTGGTGTTGGCTATTTGACACTGATTGATGATGATGTTGTTGATGTTAGTAATTTGCAAAGACAAATACTTCATTATCCGGAATCTGTGGGTATACCCAAAGTTGCTTCAGCTAAACTTAGACTAAAACAACAAAATCCTGATATTAAATTGCTTGCCGTTGATCAAAAACTGGATAAATCCCTTTTGAAAGCATTGTTAAAATATCATCCCATTGTTTTAGACTGTACAGATAATTTAGAAACTCGTGCTTTAATTAATGCGCTTTGTTTTGAATTTAAAACCCCCTTGGTCAGTGGGGCAGCCATTCGTATGGAAGGACAGCTGATGGTTTTTACTTATGCAGAGGACGAGCCCTGCTATCATTGTGTTAGTCGTTTGTTTGGCGAGCAAAACTTAAGCTGCGTTGAAGCAGGGGTATTATCTCCATTAGTGGGTGTGATAGGTAATCTTCAGGCTATTGAAGCCATCAAAATACTTGCCAAAATTGGAACGCCCATGACATCAACACTACTACATTATGATGCTAGCGTCGCTGAATTTAGAAAAATTGCCCTCACTAAACACCCTGAATGCCTGGTTTGTTCTGCTATTGATTGATATAGTCTTCTTGATCCCCCATTGTGCGACACTGTGGGGTATTTGTATTGAGGGCTTTAAGACGTGAAAAAAAACTATGCTAAGCTTAGATTTCCCAATAAAATAGCCTCTTTGTTAGACTTTATATGAGAGTAAAGCTTTGCCTTCAACCCCCATATTATTGAAAATATCTGGATTATCTAAATCCTTTGCCGATCAAAAAGTACTGACTGATTTTGAGTTAAGTATTCAAGATGGTGAGTTTTTTACACTTTTGGGCCCTTCTGGCTGCGGAAAAACTACAATTTTGCGTATTATTGCCGGCTTTGAGCAAGCAGATGCAGGCTGTATCGAGTTAGATCAACAAGATATTACCTTACTCAAAGCTGAGAATCGCCCTATCAATACAGTTTTTCAAAGCTATGCATTATTTCCTCATATGACTGTTTTTGATAATGTCGCTTTTGGTCTCAAAATGGCTAAAGTTAACTCAGCTGAAATAAAACAACGAGTCAATGAAGTGCTGGAAATGGTGCAGTTACAAGATCTTGCTCAGAGAAAACCTCAACAACTCTCTGGAGGACAACAGCAACGCGTGGCCATTGCCAGAGCCGTAGTGAATCGCCCCAAGCTACTTTTATTGGATGAATCGTTGAGCGCTCTAGATTATAAATTACGCCAACAAATGCAAATTGAACTTAAGCGTTTACAACGTAAACTGGGCATTAGCTTTGTGTATGTCACCCATGATCAAGAAGAAGCTTTGTCAATGTCTGACCGCATCATGGTAATGAATAAAGGCGAAGTTCAACAAATTGGAACACCCAGAGACATTTACGAAAATCCCGCCAATTTATTTGTGGCTCGTTTTATCGGTGAGATCAACCAGTTTGATGCCTCAGTGATTCAACGTATAGATGAAGATCATATCGAAGTGGCAGTTGAAGGGGCTGATTGGGTGGTTAAGACCCAATATCCTTTGCATGCAGGTGATAAAGTCCATATTTTATTAAGACCTGAAGATTTAAGAGTGACCAATGTGGAACAATCTCAAGGCAAAGTGCATATGCTGGGTAATATTGTTGATCGAAATTACAAAGGTAAAACCTTGGACTCTTATATCCGCTTGCCTTCAGGCAATGAAGTGGTCGCCAGTGAGTTTTTTGATGAAGATGATCCAGATTTTGATTATTCCATTAATCAAAATGTCGCCATACAATGGGTGACTGGTTGGGAAGTGGTCTTGCCTTATGAAGGTCAGTTATGAAAAAAATGATTAAAGGCTTTCAATTCTGGTCAATAGGTTTAGCCAGTAGTTGGCTCTCTTTATTTGTGCTTGTACCCAGTATTTTGATTGTTATCATTAGTTTTCTTTCCACAGATGTTGAACATTTTGCCCGATTACCGCTCACATTCTCGGCCTATGGAAAAGTTTTTGATCCATTGTTTTTGGTGGTGTTAGGCAATTCATTAAAAATGGCGTTAATGGCGACATTAATTTGTTTATTGATTGGTTACCCCTTTGCTTTTTTGATTACACAACTCCCGCAAAAACTGCGCGGACTCATGATGTTCTTGATGATATTACCTTTCTGGACGAACTCATTGGTGAGAATTTATGCCATTAGTTTTTTTCTGGGTAAGAAGGGTCTTATTAACCAATCTCTGCAATGGTTTGGACTCATTGATCAACCTTTAAACCTACTTTACAGTCAGTTTGCAATTGTTTACGGACTGAGTTATTTATTATTACCCTTTATGGTGATGCCACTGTATAACGCTTTGGAAAAATTAGATCATAGCTTGTTGGAGGCCGCTAAAGATCTGGGAGCCAATAGTTTTCAACGTTTCGTTCGAGTCACCATACCCATGACCATGCCTGGTATAGTCGCAGGCTGTTTAATGGTATTATTACCAGCCATGGGTATGTTTTATGTGGCTGATTTGTTGGGCGGCGGTAAAAATTTATTATTGGGGAATGTGATTAGAACTCAATTTATCCAAACTCGCGATTGGCCTTATGGTTCTGCTTTAAGTGTGGTGATGATTGTTCTATTGAGTTTGATGTTATGGGGCTATTTAAAATCAAGCCGCAGTGTCAATCGCAAAGGAGGCCTCGGTGACTCGGATTTTTAGAATAGGTTTTATCGGCCTTATTTTTGCGTATATTTACGCGCCATTGGGACTATTGATTGTCAATTCCTTCAATCTTTCGCGTTATGGTAATAGCTGGAAGGGATTAACGACACAATGGTATAGCAAATTACTAACAAACCAATCTATTTTAGATGCAGCAGGACATTCTTTGATGATTGCCGTGACATCAGCAACTGTTGCCACAGTGATTGGCACTTTGGCGGCAGTGGCTTTGTTACGATTTAATTTTCGCGGAAAAGGCGCGATGAGTTCGCTTATTTTTGTGAGCATGCTCACTCCCGATATTGTCACCGCTATTGCGCTATTAGTCATCTTTTTAAGCTTAGGTTTCACTCTAGGATTTTTAACCCTGTTAATCTCTCATATTACCTTTTGTTTGCCCTTTGTTATTGTCACAGTCTTTTCTCGAATGAAAAGCATTGATAGTGCAATTTTTGAGGCGGCTCAAGATCTGGGGGCGGGTGATGGATTGAGCTTTCGATATATATTATTACCTTTAGCCATACCCGCTGTAGCAGCGGCTTGGTTGCTGAGTTTTACCCTCTCTATTGATGATGTGATCGTCAGTGCCTTTGTGACTGGCCCAGGCTATGATATTTTACCCTTAAAGGTTTATTCCATGGTGAGAGTCGGTGTCTCTCCTGAGGTGAATGCTCTGTCTACAGTATTATTTGCCATTTCATTATTCTTGGTCGCTGTGGCTCATTTTTTACAAAAATATGGCTTAGCATCTTCTGCAAAACAACAATCCACTTGCTGATACAAAAATGAGGAAATTTACCGTGAAAAAAGGGTTAGTTTTAAGTTTACTGTTGAGTTTTAGCCCTTTGGTTTGGGCTGCGGAAAAAGTGGTTCTTTATAATTGGTCTGACTATATACCTGACTCATTATTAGCTGACTTTACCAAAGAAACTGGCATACAAGTTGAGGTTTCCACCTACGATAGTAATGAAACCATGTTTGCTCGTCTTAATTTATTAGGAGGAAAGGGCTATGATTTAGCTGTTCCTTCTAGTTTTTTTGTTGAAAAAATGATCAAGCAACACTTGCTGCAACCTATAGATAAAAACAAATTAACTCAGTTTAAAAACCTAGATCCTAAAATGACCAATATGAGTTTTGATCCTGATAACCAATATAGTGTGCCTTATTTATGGGGCACTACGGCTATTGCTGTTAATGCAGATGAAGTTGATCCCAAGAGTATCAAACATTGGCAAGATCTATGGGATCCTAAATATAAAAAACAAATTTTATTACTGGATGATGTGAGAGATATTTTTTTTATGGGTCTCAAGGTGAAAGGGTTTTCAGATAACACCACAGATCCTAAAGAAATAGAACAAGCCTATTTAGCACTTAAAGAGCTTATGCCCAACGTACAAACCTTTTTATCTGACTCTCCCAAAGGCCCATTAATTCAAGGTGACGTTAATATTGCAGTGATGTGGAATGGAGAGGCCTATATGGCAGCCAAAGAAATGGATAATGTGGCCTATATTTATCCTGATGAAGGTGTGACACTTTGGGTGGATAATTTTGTGATCCCCAAACAAGCCGCAAATGTGGAAAATGCCCATAAGCTTATCGACTTTATATTACGCCCTAGCTCCGCAGCCACTATTTTGAAAGAAATCGGCTACTCAACGCCAAATTTGGCGGCTATTCCATTGCTCAGTGCTGAAATGGCCAAAGATACCAGCATATTTCCACCAGATCCTGTGGTTAAAAATGGCTCGTTGCATAGTGACTTGGGTGAAAGCAATGCGCTTTATGAAAGCTACTGGCAAAAACTAAAAGCTGGTCTGTAACTTTCTACTCAGTACTAAGGATTACAGGGTTAGCATGTTAAATCGAGTTTGTAACTTAAACTCGATTTAATTGCTGGCCATTTAGCATTGATGATTGAAAATACCAAGGTGTTCCTATCGCTGGAATTAAAAATCAAATGCTCTGATCCCTTTGATCACGATAGAAGATGCGCAGCATCTTCCAGCAAGGACAGGTTTTACACCCCGGCCTTTAGGCCGAAATAGTGCCGCAGCCGAAGCTTCGCCATGCGAAGCGGGCGAAGCCAGGCAAGAAGGCGCGTTGGTTTGGGCTTGGTGCAAACCTCTTCCACACCCAGTGGCATGTGAATGCATATCACCCTTATTGCTGGTACCTTGCTATTAATGATTAAAATTTTGTGATGCGTTGATATAATTCTGGTCTTCTGTCTCTGAATAAACCCCAACTTGAGCGCATTTGAGAAAGCTTTTCCATATCGAAACTATGGCATATAACACCTTCACTTTCACGATCCATTTCTTGTTGTTTTTGTCCAAAACAATCGGTAATGAATGAGGTGCCATAAAAGGTGGTTTGGCAGCTTTCGGCGACTTCTACACCCACTCGGTTAGAAGCTATCACAGGAACCATATTGGCGGCACTATGGCCTTGCATCACAGTTTGCCAATGAGGTTGTGAATCCCATGTGGGATCTTGAGGTTCGGTGCCAATGGCTGTTGGGTAAAAGATAACTTCTGCCCCCATGAGTGCCAGAATTCTTGCGGCTTCGGGAAACCATTGATCCCAACAGATTGCAGCACCAAAACAACCATATTGGGTTTGCCAAACTTTGAAACCAGTATCACCAGGGGAAAAATAATATTTCTCTTGATAGCCTGGGCCATCTGGAATATGAGATTTTCGATAGTTCTCTAAAATAGTGCCATCTGCATCGATCATAACCAACGAATTAAAATAATTGTTATTGGCCTTTTCGAAATAGCTAATAGGTAGTACTACATTTAATTCAGCAGCGAGCTTTGAGAAATGTTGAATAACTTGTGATTGTTCTTTTTCTTCGGCCCATGAAAAATATTTTGGATCTTGATCTTTACACCAATAATAACCTGCAAATAATTCTTGCAACAAAATCAC
>PCTP01000071.1 GCA_002770795.1 Gammaproteobacteria bacterium CG22_combo_CG10-13_8_21_14_all_40_8
CTTGGCCGCTGTACCTCCATTATGGCAACAGCTTGCAAAACTGAATTGGCAAGATAAAGACCGTGTAAATTTACGCTATTTCACCAATAGTGGCGGCGCCATGCCCACAACCACTTTGGCACAGCTGCGCCAAATATTCCCGAATGCAACACCCTATTTAATGTATGGACTCACGGAAGCTTTTCGCTCAACCTATCTCGATCCAACAGAAATTGATAAACGCCCCCAATCTATTGGAAAGGCCATTCCCGGCGCAGAAGTCTTAGTGCTTCGATCAGATGGTACGCTCTGTGATGCAATGGAACAGGGGGAGTTGGTACATTTTGGCGTTCATGTTGCACAGGGTTATTGGCGCGATCCCGAACGCACTCAACAGAAATTTCGCCCACTAAGCGTTCCATCGCATAACCAACAGAGTCCAGAAACTCATACGGCTGTTTGGTCTGGTGATAGAGTCTATCGAGATGATGAAGGTTTTATCTATTTTATCGCAAGAGCAGATGAAATGATCAAAACCTCTGGCTATCGAGTCAGCCCCGAAGAAATTGAAGAAGTATTACTGCAACATCCTCAGGTGCTTGAAGTGGTTGCCTTAGGGGCACCCCACCCTCAATTGGGCGATGCTATTATTCTGGTAGTGGTTTTCGATGAACAGCAACAAGATGAAATTGAACTTAAAAAAGAAATTGAAGCATTTTGTAAAAAACAACTACCCAACTTTATGCAACCACAACATATTGTTATTCAAGCTGAATTAACTAAAAATGCCAATGGCAAACAAGATAGAGCTCGTTTAAAGTCGCGGTTCCACGGTTTTTTTTCACCACAAGATCCCCCCATCATCTCAACCCTGGATCCCCAAATTAGTGACTGAGTGACATCATCGCTCTCATTCTATAGGTATTTCATGAATAATCCACCTACCCCAGTCCATACATCTCCAACCCATGCTCCTATGACCCAGTTTAAACAACGGGACGGTCAGCTGTTGATCGGTAATTTCACCTTACGCCAATTAGAATCCCGCGTAGGTCAAACACCGTTTTACGCATACGACAGGCAATTAATCAAGCAACGGATTGAAATTTTCAGACAGCATATGCCCGAGGATTTGTTGCTCCACTATGCGATTAAAGCCAACCCCATGCCAGCCTTAGTGGACTTTATTCAACCACAGGTCGACGGTATGGACGTTGCCTCTTTAGGTGAACTCAATATTGCCCTCAATAGTGGCATGGCTCCCGAGCAAATAAGCTTTGCGGGTCCTGGAAAGAATGAATTGGAGCTACAAGCCGCTATTGCCTGTGGCATTACTTTGCATTGCGAATCGGCAACAGAACTTGAGCGATTAAAGCGGATCAGCGATCAATTGGGGATAAAAGCCAAGGTTGCCCTTCGCATTAACCCTGATTTCACGCTAAAAAACTCCGGCATGAAAATGGGGGGCGGTGCGCAACCCTTCGGCATTGACGCGGAAGTAGCCCCCCAACTATTACAACAATTAGACCGCTACCATTTAGACTTTGTGGGCTTCCACATATACTCTGGCTCGCAAAATTTAAATGCAGATGCCATCATGAAAATGCAAAATGAAACTTTTCAACTCTCTATAAAATTGATGGATCTCGCTCCTCAAGTGCCTCAGATAATTAATATTGGAGGAGGATTAGGCATTCCCTACTTCCCTGGAGAGAAACGATTGAACCTTGCAGATATTGGTGAAAACCTGCACCAACAAATGGATTATCTTCACCTGCGTTACCCCCATGTTAAAGTCGTTATGGAATTAGGGCGATTTTTGGTTGCTGAAGCGGGGATCTATGTGTGTAAAGTTTTAGATATCAAAACAAGCCGTGGAGAAAAGTTTTTAATTACCAATGGTGGTTTGCATCATCACTTGGCGGCATCCGGTAATTTTGGACAAATTATTCGCAAAAATTACCCTGTTGCCATAGATACAAAAATAGGTACACAACATGAGATGCCTATTGAGACACAAAAAGAAGTTGTTTCAGTGGTGGGACCACTATGTACTCCTTTGGATATTCTCTCTGCTAAAATGAGTTTGCCTGTCGCCAACATTGGTGATCTGGTGGTTATCTATCAATCAGGCGCTTACGGGCTTAGTGCCAGTCCACAACATTTTCTGAGTCACCCCGCAGCTGCGGAAATATTGGTATAATCCTAACCGTAAAAACCATTGTGCTTAAAGGAAGCCATTCAATGATGAAATTAATGTTCGCCATTCGCAATTTTATAACCATTATTCTTCGCTGGCCCATCATTTATCTGGTGAAACCTAATATTGTACCCAGTGATCCCCTCATAGAGCTCAACATTGATATTAAAAAACCTATCATTTACATCTTAAAAATGCCTTCTAATACCAATTTAACCCTGTTGAAAACTCAATGTAAATTATTTGGTTTACCCTCCCCTCTAGATCCAGTTTGTAATGATTTTCCTATTGCCAGCTATCATTATCTACAGAGTCGTGGTTGGTTCGCCAAAGCTAAAGAAAAGGGCCACCAAGCCAGACTGATGGAAATTACCCAATATTTAAGAAGCCACCCGGAAACTCCCGTACAACTCGTTCCTGTCAGCATATTTTGGGGACGAGGGGCTGAAAAAGAAAACTCCTTATTCCGGCTACTTTTTAATGATTCTGAGAATGCCAGCCGCCTTAGAAAGTTTTTCATCGTGCTTTTTCAACGTCGCCATACTTTTGTTCAGTTTGCACAACCTGTTAATCTTACCAAAACCCTGCGCCCAGAACGCTCTTTAGAACAAAATACTCGAACTTTAAATCGGGCGTTAAGAGTACACTTTCATCGTTATCGCCTTGCGACCATGGGACCTAGAGTCACACAAAGAAGACAGCTCATCAATGAATTGCTGGCCAGTGATAATGTGTTAAAAGCGATCAAGCGAGAATCTGCCATCAAAAAAATGTCTCATGCCAAAGCTCGCAAAAAAGCACAGGAATATGCCAATGAGATAGCAGCAGATTATTCCTATTTTGCCATACGCTTTTTAGACAAAATTCTCGGATGGTTATGGAATAGGATCTATAACGGTATCGAAGTATTCCATTCGGAGAGACTCCGAGGTATCGCCAAAGATGCCGAAATCATCTATGTCCCCTGTCACCGCTCACATATGGACTACTTACTACTCGGCTATACACTCTACCATCAAGGTCTCGCCACGCCCTATATTGCAGCGGGCATTAACCTAAACTTTTGGCCAGTTGGCAAAATCCTTAGACATGGAGGCGCATTTTTTATCCGCCGTAGCTTTAGAGCCAACAAACTCTACAGTGCAGTTTTCAATGAATACTTACATGTACTATTCAACCGTGGGGTTTCTGTGAAATTTTTCCCTGAAGGCGGAAGAAGTCGCACAGGACGTTTACTGACACCTAAAACAGGGATGATTGCAATGGCGGTACAAAGTTACCTGGAGGGCATGAAAAGACCCATTGTCTTTGTACCTGTGTACTTGGGTTATGAAAAAATTATGGAAGGCAACAGCTATCAAGATGAAATGCAAGGTGCTTCTAAAAAATCCGAATCCGTTGGTCAGCTACTGGGTGTGAGAAAAGCCTTAAAAAGATCCTATGGTCGTGCTTTTGTGAACTTTGGAGAACCCATTCCACTGAATGACTATCTCAATACACATCAGCCCAACTGGAAGCAATTCAACCAACCAAGCCAAGATAATCCGGAAAAGGATGCCAAACCCGCATGGTTAAATCCTTTAGTGCGAAATCTTTCCTTCAAAATCATGCAGAATATCAATGATTCTGTGGCGGTTAATTGTGTCAATCTAGTCAGTACCGTGTTGCTGGCAACAGAGCGTCATGCCATTGATAAAACACAACTCATCAAGCAACTGGATTTTTATCTGATCTTATTAAGAGAACGCCGTTATAGTACCGAAATTTGCCTTCCTGATGGTAACGGCAGCGATGTCTGTGCACAAGCCGAAGCCCTTGGCATGTTACAAACAGCTCCCCATATCATGGGTGATGTCTCATATGTCAATGCCAGTGATGCCGTATTACTGACCTATTATAGAAACAACTCTTTACATTTGTTTGTTCCCGCTGGTTTGATCGCAAGCTGCTTCATACATAAAAACCATCTCTCAGAAACAGAGATAGTTTCCCGCTGCCGAGCGCTTTACCCTCTTTTTCAGGGAGAACTCTTTTTACACTGGGATTGTGATGCCTTTTGTCAGGAAATACAGGCGTATCTTCCTATTATGAAACAACTTAATCTGATAACCAATGAAGGCGAGCAATGGTCCAGACCAGAAATCGCCAGCCAATCCTTTGTGCAACTTAATTTATTGGCACAGACCACTCAACCCATGTTGGAACGCCTCATCATTATTGTGGCACTTATGGATCAGCAACAAGACTTAAATCGACGTAGTTTAGAAAGACAGAGTCAAATGGTTGCGCAGCGTCTGAGCTTATTATACAAGATCAACTCACCAGAATTTTCCGATAAAACTCTATTTACCACCCTGTTACAATCCCTTAAAGATCAGGACTTTATCAAGGATGATGGCGAAGGTATCAAACCCACCAATGCACTACATCTCTTATTAGCAAAAACCAATGACATGGTGCGCTACAGTACTCAACAAGCTATAAGACAGGTATTTCGTGCCGTGGAAGACAAAACGCCTATTTAACCTCAACTTGGCAGAAGCGACGCCTTGATCTGACTTTTTACCTAAGCCCTGAAATCCCGTATTTCCAGAGATCACGGATAGACGAGTTTAATTTAGACTGGCCGTGGCAATTTTAATACCTAACAGAATTAAGGCGGCCCCCATCACTCTATCAAACCAATGCCCCATTCGTTCAAAGGCCACACGGACTCTTTTATGTCCAAAGATTGTGGCCACTAGAATAAACCAACAAGCCGTGGCCAATGACATATACAAGCCATAACCTGCTTGTGCCCAGAGGGGGGTTTGCGGGTTTATCACCACGGCAAACAACGAGAAGAAAAACAAAGTTGCTTTAGGATTAAGTCCATTGGTAAGAAATCCTATCCAAAAGGCCGAATGTTTGGTTGGAATGGGCTTGTTAACTTCCTGATCAATTTTCTCTGAAGATCCAGCCTTGGCACGAATGGCTTTAAAGCCAATATAGACCAAGTAGGCTGCTGCCAAATATTTCATCAAAGAGAATAGCCATTGCGAATTTTTAATCAGTAATCCAATTCCCAATAAAGAATAAGTCACATGGATCAGGATCGCCAAGCCAACCCCCATGGCAGTGACCATCCCCGTTTGCCGACCATGAGTAACGCTCTGCTTAACCACAATGGCAAAATCTGGCCCAGGACTCATCACCGCTAATAAATGGAATACAGCCACTGTGGCAAACTCGGTCCAAAGTTGTGGTGTCATGGATAAACTCATCATCAGGCTCTCTTAAATCAGCATTATCTAATTTAACTTACATCGCTTCTGCGATAACAATGGAAACAAATAGTATTAAACCTACCCAATTATTATTCAGAAAAGCCTGAAAACATTGCTCTGTTTTTCGTTTTTTCATCAGCCGTTGTTGATAATAAAACAAAGCCGCTATGCCCAATAATCCCACATAGTAGATAGCCGACAACTGCGTTTTGTTTCCCAAAAAAATCAAGGTTAAAACCACCAAAGTCTGCAATAGGCCAATAATAAATTTATCACCATCACCAAACAATATAGCGGTAGACTTAATACCAATTTTAAGATCATCTTCCCGGTCTACCATGGCATATTGAGTATCATAGATTAAAGTCCAAAGTACATTTGCCAAAAACAGTAACCAAGCCTCAGCTGGCACCACTGGGTTAACAGCACTAAAAGCCATCACAATACCCCAGCTAAATGCAGCGCCAAGCACCACCTGAGGGAAATAAGTCACCCTTTTCATAAAAGGATAGATAGCCGCTAGCAAAACACCGCCAAAGGAGAGCAAAATAGTTTGTTGATTTAAAGAGAGCACTAAAAAGAAGGCGAACAATGATAGCGCAATAAACAAATAAATAGCATGTTCATGCGGAATAACACCAGTCGCTAAGGGACGGTTTTGAGTGCGCTGTACTCTGCCGTCGAATTTTCGATCGGCCCAATCATTAATCACGCAGCCTGCGCTGCGCATTAACAAAACACCTAATACAAACACCATTAAAATGGAGAATTGAGGCACACCCTTGGCAGCCAACCATAAGGCACTGAGTGTTGGCCAAAGTAATAACAAAATACCAATGGGCTTATTTAAGCGCATTAATTGAATATATGGGTTATCCACAAATTTTTGCGCATAAGTTGCCCAAGGCTGGTTTTTCAGGTTATTCATAGGATAATTTGTTCATAGCGCGAGTTATTCATAAGGATAGTTAAATCCTGGGCAAGTAGGTAAAAATACTTCATAGATCAATAACGCTTGTTGATGAAAGTTAAACAATGACCTTCTTCCCCATAATAAATGATCAATCTCATTTAGCCAAGGTTGTAAATGTTGCCAAAGTGCTTGTTCTTTACCCACAAAACCCGTTTGATAACTCAGTCTCCACACCTCATCACTGGCAAACAACTTGTTACCCAAAGGGCTCGCACCCATAGTTTGCAAAGGCTTTAGCGGCGAGTCGTCCGTGGCAGGATAAGCCAATGAATAACCCAATAACCAAGGCGCTTCATTACCCAAAATAATTTTTCTTTGCCAAAGTTTGGTTTGCGCTTGTTCGCCTAAGGATAAACAATCTTGCAAATCCCCCTCTTGAATAGATTCTTCTAAATTCAGTATCAGAGGTTTTTGCCCAGACAACTCAGCTAACTTTTCAGTCATAGATCCCGAATGATCGAGTATTTTAGGTGACATTAGGGAAGAATATTGACACCAATGGCTATCTTGTAACAGTTTATCCATCATCATTTTTCTATGATTAAGTTTTTCCTCTATGCTACCACAAAGATTTTCACAAATACCTCAAAAATTACTTACCCTCAGAATAACCGCACAAATGGTCAGACCAGAAAAGTTTAAACTATCACCTTATGCTATAAAGCTGGTCACTCCCCCAGTTTGCCTTATTTTTCCAAAAAAACTCTGTGCTCTCTGTGTCCTCTGTGGTTCAATGGTTTTGAAAGCGGTTAGAGATCAATCAATGAACCACAGAGGACACAGAGGCCACCGAGAAAGTATGGTTTCAGTGATTGTTGTGGCTA
>PCTP01000266.1:0-204 GCA_002770795.1 Gammaproteobacteria bacterium CG22_combo_CG10-13_8_21_14_all_40_8
CATCAATTAAAGATTCAATAAAAGCTTATATCTACAATTTAAATACTAATCATCATTATAAGTACTTTAGAGAGCTTAGAGCTGACTTAAGAGCTAAGAACAAACCATTAAATAGTATTTACTTAACTCAAGGATTGACTAATTATTCTACTAGGAAAGGTGCGTATGTTTCAGAAATTAAGCAGATGATTGCTAGTAATGGGC
>PCTP01000266.1:246-3771 GCA_002770795.1 Gammaproteobacteria bacterium CG22_combo_CG10-13_8_21_14_all_40_8
AATTTCTCGAACGGCCATCAGGAGACTCTCCTGATCTGGAGGGAAGAGCTTATATACAAAATGTATAAAACTCTTCCCTTTTTTTATAATGATTGGGTAAAAATAACATGACTGATTTAGCGGATATTTTAACGCAAGCAATGGCCTCGGTTGAACAGGCAAATGATCCTAGAGCACTGGATGAAATCCGTGTGACCTATATGGGGAAAAAAGGTCGCTTTACCGACTTACTCAAAGGTTTGGGCAAAGTTCCCGCCGATGAAAGGCCTCAGTTTGGTGCAAAAATCAATCAAGCCAAAGAACAATTCCAACAAGCAATACAACTTAAAGTATCTGCCATCAAACAAGCAGAACTGGCACAGAAACTCGCCGCGGAGTCAATAGATGTCACTTTGCCCGGCAGAGGTATCGAAAGTGCTGGATTACACCCAGTTTCGCGCACCATCGAGCGTATTAGCCAATATTTTGGCCAAATTGGTTTTTCAGTAGCAACTGGCCCAGAAGTAGAAGATGATTACCATAATTTTGAGGCTTTAAATATTCCTCCTCATCACCCTGCCCGTGCTATGCATGATACTTTTTATTTTGGTGATGGCCGATTGTTGCGCACTCAAACTTCAGATGTTCAGATCCGTGTGATGGAAAACTCCAAGCCTCCTTTACGCATTATATCTCCGGGTCGTGTCTATCGATGTGATTCTGATATGACCCACACCCCGATGTTCCATCAAGTTGAAGGCTTAATGGTGGATGAAAATGTCAGCTTCACCGACTTAAAAGCAGTGTTACATGATTTCTTACAACAGTTTTTTGAAACCGATTTCGAAATTCGTTTTAGACCCAGTTACTTCCCATTTACCGAACCTTCTGCTGAAGTCGATATTCGCATTGGCGACAGTGAAAATTGGTTAGAGGTTTTAGGCTGCGGTATGGTTCACCCAAGCGTTTTAGCTGGTGTGGGCATTGATACCGAAAAATATACCGGTTTTGCCTTTGGCATGGGCGTTGAACGTCTCACCATGTTGCGTTATGGCGTCAAAGATTTGCGTCAGTTTTTTGAAAATGATTTAAGATTTTTACGTCAATTTTATTAAACTCAAATGTTCTATAGCTATTATCAAGAATAGATTGGGTTAGCCCATAATTACAAAGATTTATATAAGGTTCAAGTATGAAAGTAAGCGAAAGTTGGTTACGTGAATGGGTTAACCCCGCAATAAACACCACAGAATTAACAGAACAATTGACCATGGCTGGTCTTGAAGTTGATGGGGTTGAAGATGCCGCCCCCGCATGCAGTGGTATTGTTGTGGCGCAAATCGTAGATTACATCCCTCATCCAGATGCCGACAAACTCAAAGTCTGTCAAGTGGATATGGGTGCAGCAGAACTTATACAGATTGTTTGTGGCGCACCGAATGTCTTCAAAGGCATGAAAGCGCCATTAGCCACCCTTGGTGGTCAACTAGGCGCTATCAAAATCAAGCAAGCCAAACTTCGTGGTGAAGTTTCTTTTGGCATGCTCTGTTCGGCCAAAGAGTTAGGCCTTTCTGAGGATGCAGCCGGCTTAATGAATTTGCCTGCAGATGCCCCCATTGGTAAAGATTTTAGAGAATACTTACAGCTTGAAGATAAGGTTATCGAAATCGACCTCACCCCTAACCGAGGCGATTGCTTAGGTATTCGAGGTGTTGCGCGCGAAATAGCCACGCTCAACGATCTTCCTTTTCAGGAACCTAATATTCCTGCGGTTGAAGTGACTCATTCAGAAGAACTTAAAGTGACTTTGCAAGCACCAGAAGGCTGTGCTCGCTATGTGGGACGAATTGTTAAAGGGATTAACACAGAAGCTAAAACGCCTATTTGGATGGTGGAAAAACTGCGTCGTTCTGGAATAAGAAGCATACACCCTGTCGTTGATGTGACCAATTTGGTTTTACTTGAGCTGGGTCACCCAATGCATGGCTTTGATTTACGCCAGCTTGATAAAGAAATTCAAGTTCGTTGGGCAAAGGATCAAGAAAAACTCGTCTTACTGGACGGTCGTGAAATTGAGCTACAACCCGATGTGCTATTAATCGCTGACGCCTCAAAACCTGTTGCTCTCGCGGGTATTATGGGTGGAGAACACTCTGGTGTGGCAGATGATACCCAAGATATCTTCTTTGAATCGGCTTGGTTTGATCCCCTTGCTATTGTTGGAAGAGCGAGAAGATTTGGTCTACACACGGATGCCTCTCATCGTTACGAAAGAGGTGTCGATCCTCAGATGCAAATTCAGGCCATGGAAAGAGCGACCAACTTACTCCTTGAAATAGCAGGTGGCAAAGCTGGCCCACTCACCATTGCTGAATCCACTCAACACTTACCCAAAAGGACTGAAATCAGCCTACGTCACCACAGAATTGAACAGGTTTTGGGCTTTAAAATTACCCAGGAGCAAGTGGAAAGCATCCTACAAAGATTGCAAATGAAGGTAACACTTCAAGCAGATGCTGCTGAAACAACTTGGCTTATCACTCCCCCCAGTTTCCGTTTTGATATTTCTATTGAAGTTGATCTCATCGAAGAAATTGCACGAATTTATGGTTACAACAACATTCATGGGGAACAACCCAGCGCCAGTTTAAAAATGGTCGCCAACCCCGAAAACACCGTCAAAATAGATGCCTACAAGCACCTTTTAACAGAGCGTGGATTTCAAGAAGTCATTACCTACAGCTTCGTTGACCAAAAAATCGAAAAACTGATAAATCCTGAGCTGGACGCCCTTGCTCTGATCAACCCTATCTCTTCTGAGCTGGCCGTGATGAGAACCTCTTTGTGGCAAGGACTTTTAACCACTTTGGAATTCAATCAAAGACATCAACAACATCGAATTCGTCTTTTTGAAACAGGCTTACGATTTGTCCCTTCAAAAAATGCATTAAAACAAGAGAGGGTGATCGCTGGAATTATCACCGGTAACATAGAACCCAATGCCTATCATACTAAACGCAATGTGGATTTTTACGATATCAAAGCCGATGTAGAAGCCTTGCTTCATCAAACAGGCCAAATGCTTGATTTTACCTTCAAAGCCGAATCTCATCCCGCACTGCACCCAGGACAATCAGCAAGCGTTTATTTCAAAGATCAAGCCATTGGTTGGGTAGGAGCCATTCATCCTCAATTAATCAGCTCGCTGAATATTAAAACAGCCTGTTTTGTTTTTGAGATAGATTTCAATGCCTTAGCCAATAGATCTTTGCCGAAATTTGCACCATGGTCTAAGTTTCCAAGCAGTGATAGAGATCTTGCTGTTATCGTAGATGAAGCAGTTACCGCCTCAGAAATTCTCGATTTAGTCAAACAATCTGGTGCAGAACACCTGGTACAGGCAGAAATTTTTGACATCTATCGTGGAAACGCGATAGATTCGAGTAGCAAAAGTGTGGCTTTAGGCTTGATTTTTTCAGATGTTTCGCGCACCCTTAACGATGATGAAATAAATACTGAAATGCAGCAAATTTTGTCTATACTTAA
>PCTP01000266.1:3848-7302 GCA_002770795.1 Gammaproteobacteria bacterium CG22_combo_CG10-13_8_21_14_all_40_8
AATTAGGCTTGAACAAGAGAGAAGCCAAAGAAATAGTAGAACTCTTTTTTGAAGAGGTCAGAAACTCCTTAGAAAAAGGTGAGCAAGTGAAATTATCTGGTTTTGGCAACTTTGATCTTCGACTCAAAAACCAACGTCCAGGCAGAAACCCTAAAACGGGAGAAGAGATTCCAATCAGTGCGCGTCGCGTAGTTACATTCAGACCTGGTCAAAAACTGAAAGCTCGAGTAGAGGCCCATGCTGGAAGCCAGCAATAATCACGAACTAGCCGAAATCCCTGCTAAACGCTATTTCCCCATCGGTGAAGTCAGTGAGTTGTGCGAAGTTAAACCTCATGTACTTCGTTATTGGGAACAAGAATTTCCTTTACTTAAACCGATAAAACGGCGTGGTAATCGTCGTTATTATCAGCGTGAAGACGTGCTCATTGTTCGTCAAATCAGAAGTCTTCTCTACGAACAGGGTTATACTATCGGTGGTGCTAGATTACAGATCCAAAATCAAGAGACATTGCCATCTCAAACATCCAACGAAACAGCCAATAAAACATCAAATAACGCAGCAAGAATAGCAGCAACAGATCATCGTCAACTCATTGATGAACTAGAAACCATCCTGTCCATACTTCGACAAAAAACCAAATAAAAAATATGTTAAAAATTAACATGGATAACCTTTTAAAAGATCCTCAGATAGGTTAATATTGCGCTCCACGTTAAAGCAGCCATAAATTGCTTAAATGTGAGTGTCGGGGCGTAGCGCAGCCAGGTAGCGCACATGCTCGGGGTGCATGTGGTCGGAGGTTCAAATCCTCTCGCCCCGACCAAATTTTGAACCTAATAAATCCAGATTATTCAATCTATCTCCCACATTTAATTATCTGAAACCCTTTATGTGAACTCGCATAAACTTCGTATTACTTCTCTTTAAGTTTCTTTTTGTATTCCACAACTACTTAAAAAGCGATGTAAATTTTTCTGTTAATCTACTTTTTTTGTTTAATCCCCTATTTTATTGGATGATAACCAAAAAAAGCATTATCATAAGCTTATGCTGTATTAATTGTGGAACCTCATGCGAATTGCCATCAACGGTTTTGGTCGTATTGGACGAAGTGTATTACGTGCTATTTTCGAAACTCACCAACAAGAAGCTCTTGAGGTAGTTGCTATAAACGAGTTAGCTGAATCACAAGCTATGGTACATCTACTTCAATATGATTCAACTCATGGAAAATTCCACAAACAAGTGGAGCTTGAGATACAAAACCACCGAGATTTTATGCGGATAGATGGAAAACGCATTGAAATTCTGTCTGAGCCAGATTCCAGTCAACTACCATGGAAAGAACTTGGTATAGATTTAGTGTTGGATTGCAGTGGTAAAAATGATACCAGACAAAAGGCGCAAAACCATATAAATTCTGGCGCTAAGAAGGTGTTACTCTCACAGCCCCCATTAAATCCCTTTGATGCCACCATTATTATGGGATATAACCATCTTGAGTTGAAACCTGAACATCAGTTAGTGTCAAACGCGAGTTGCTCATCCAATTGTTTAGTACCAGTACTCTCCATCCTTGAACAAGCCTATGGCGTTGCATCAGGCAATAGCACGACTATTCATGCCGCGATGAGTGATCAACCCATAAATGATAGCTATGCCAACTCCTTGCATCGAAGTCGAGCGGCTATGCAATCCGTTATTCCTGTTTCAACAACCTTATCTTTGGGAATTGTGCGTTTTTTTCCTCACTTGAAGAATAAGTTTGAATCCTTGGCGTTAAGGGTACCAACCACCAATGTTTCCCTTATCGACGTCAGTTTACAACTGAAAACGGCCACCACATTGAATGAAGTCCATCATTTGTTAAAATCAGCCTGTGAAACCAACTATCAAGGCATTGTAGATTTTTGCGAAACACCCTTAGTTTCAATTGATTTTAATCATGATCCGCATTCTGCAATTATAGACAGTAGCCAGACTAGGCTATGCGACGGCACATTGCTTAAATTAATTTTGTGGTTTGATAATGAATGGGGATTTGCCAACCGTATGGTGGATACGGCTAAAAAAATGTTTGAGATTTGAATCTGATAAATTTGGAATGAAACAAATCAATTACTGGCAATCACATAAGCTATGGCATATTGCGTTTCATCACTAATGCTAATATGCCAAAACAAAATCCCTTTACTTTCAGCAAGCATCTGAGCTTTAAGGGAAAGATGGACTTGAGGTGCGCCCTGCTCGTTATGCTGAATTTCTATATCTTGAAAAGATAATTCCTTGCCAATTCCAGTACCAAAGGCTTTAGAAACCGCTTCCTTTGCAGCCCACCTTTTCGCCATAAAATGCACAATCATTTTATGTTGTTGAGGAAGGATAGCCCTTTCTCCAGGTGTTAAAATTCTGACTGAAAATTTTTCTAATGCTGTTTTTATGACAGAATCAATTCTTTGAATCGATACAATATCAGTTCCAATGCCAATTATTGACATAGTCTTGCTTCAATTAACAATCTTTTCATGTCTCTTACGGCCGTATCTAAACCACAAATAGCAGCTCTTGCAATAATAGCATGTCCAATATTCAGCTCGATCATTTCTGGTATCGCGGCAATAGGCTTTACATTATGATAATGTAACCCATGTCCTGCATTCACTTTAATACCCAATTTTGCGGCCATTTCAGCACCATTTTTGATCTGTTGGTAATATTCCTTTTGTCGTACAGGATCTTTGGTGTCGGCGTATTGACCTGTATGAATTTCTATATAGGGCGCTTTACAATGAGCTGCGGCTTGTATTTGCTCTTCTTTAGCATCAATAAAGAGAGAGACTAAAATACCCTTTTGAGACAATCTATCAATTGCCTCAGCCACCTTAGATTGATTAGATAACACGTCCAATCCTCCCTCAGTGGTTAATTCCGCTCTTTTTTCAGGAACAAAACAACAAAAAGCCGGATTTATCTTCTCAGCAATAGCCAACATTTCTTCTGTGATAGCCATTTCAAAATTTAATCGAGTATGAATAGTTCTGGATAATAATTCGATATCTCTATCCTGAATATGACGACGATCTTCTCTAAGGTGTGCAGTAATACCATCAGCCCCAGCCTGTTCTGCCATGAGTGCAGCTTGTACAGGATCAGGGTATTCAGTTCCTCTAACTTGTCTTAATGTCGCTATATGGTCAATATTAACTCCTAATAAGACTTCAGGTGTGATTATCATCATGGCTTTCTCTCTTATTGAGTTCCGATCGCTGAGTTCGTTGAATTTTTTGATTTTTTAAAGATTGATAAAGTATCCTGCTGGCAAAAGGTTTATCACCAATTAGATGCTGCATAGCAGGCTGTAAAATTTTTCGCGCTAGGTTTTGAGTAGCAATAACATCCCAATCTCCCTGTTCAAAATTTAACAGATCTAAACCCAAAATACTCAAATGGT
>PCTP01000229.1 GCA_002770795.1 Gammaproteobacteria bacterium CG22_combo_CG10-13_8_21_14_all_40_8
AGCGGATGGTTCACTGTTTCCTGTCGAATGTAGTGTGACCTTGTTGGGGCAGGATAAAAGTGATAATCCGATGAAGAAGGAAGGTAGTGTAGTTGTTTTTAGAGATATTTCAGAACAGAAAACATTAGAAAAAAATTGGCAATGGCAACTGGCGCATGATCATCTCACGGGGCTTTTAAATAGAAATGCCTTTGAAGAAATTTTAGAACGAGAATTAGGACGGGTAAAACGTTCTCGAGAACCCTCATTGTTGTTATTTATTGATTTAGATCGCTTTAAGGTGATCAACGATGAACTCGGACATGCTGCTGGTGATCAATTGTTAATCAATCTAGCCAAACAGTTAACCAAAAGAGCTCGGAGTTCAGATCATATTTCTAGGCTTTCTGGGGATGAATTTGTGGTGTTGTTAAGTAATGTTGCCTCGGAAGAATTTTCAGATTTAGCAGAAAATTATCGAGTCTTATTAGAAGAAAATGTGCTGAACTGGAAAGACAAAGAATACAAAATTACGGGTTCCATTGGTGTGGCTGTCTTGGATAGAAACGCTGGTACATTAATTGAAATGCTCGCTCGAGCAGATTTTGCTTGTCAAAAGGCTAAACAAAAAGGCAGAAATCAATGGGCAATTTACAACCAAGATGATGATGTAAAAACCCAGCAAGGCAATTGGTATCAGAGACTGAAGTCTGCCATTATGAATAATAATTTCAGCATATTTCAACAACCCATTTTTGATGCCAACGATGTGGAGCGACAATTAGGCTCGGAGTGCTTTATTCGACTGCAAGAGGGCACAACCTTTATTGCTCCGCCTTTGTTTATTTCTAATGCGAAACGCTTTGGACTGATGATCGATATCGACAGATTAATGTTAAAAAGTTTGGCTGAGCATTGTCGAGAACAGCAATTTGATGAACAATATTGGTTTGCTGTGAACTTATCGATTGATGTACTCATGGAGCGAAGTTATAAGACTGAGCTCAGTGAGACTTGGAAAATCTCAGGACTTCATTGCTCGCAATTGATTTTAGAAATTGCAGAAGAAGAGTTGTTTAAGTTCCCTGATTGGCCGAGGGCATTATCTGAATTGAGAGAGCAAGGTTTTAAAATAGCCATTGATCATTTTGGCATGAGTACGCAAGCCTTATTGAATTTGCAAGAAATGCCCATTGATATGATTAAATTAGATACAGTATTAACTCGAAACTTAGGCTCAAATTTAGCTCGTTGTAATTTGATTGATGCAATTGTTTCCACGGCACGCCAAAATAAAATTAAAACCGTAGCATCTCATGTCGAATCTGCAGAAGAGTTAGATTTGTTGCATGCTCGAGGCGTTAACTTTATCCAAGGATTTCATTTAGCTAAACTCACTAAATTAACCTAACTTTTTACTCCTCCTAAGCTATCCAGCTAAATATACCCCCCCCAAAATTCCTGCTCTGGTAGCACCTGTTACTGAAGGTAGGTTACCAGGTTTATGAGTTATTCGTTGTTTTGCCAACCAAGCAAATGCTGCAGCTTCTACCTGATCAGGATCCAGACCTAATGAAGCTGTGGTTTGGCAGGTTGTTTTAAGATGATGCTCTAATCGTTGCTTCAAATACAGGTTATGACATCCGCCACCACATAGATAAATCTCAACTGATTCTCGATTTTCTTTATTCTCATGAATGATGCTTTGATAAATTGTGATGGCACTGAGTTCCACTAAGGTCGTTTGTACATCAACAGCGGAAATATCGGCAAAATCTTTTAAATAGCTTTTCAGCCAGTGCAAATGAAAATATTCTGGCCCAGTGCTTTTGGGAGGTGGCAGTTGAAAGTAGGGATCAGCTAAAAGTCTATTGAGTAAGCCTGAATGGATATGTCCTGAAGCAGCCCAATCACCGTTTTGATCATATTGTTGGCTAACCTTGGTTTGTTGATGAAGTTTAAACCACTTATCCATTAAGCAGTTGCCTGGGCCAATATCATAACCTCTAATGATTTGATCCGAAGAGTGTATGAAAGTGAGGTTGGCGATACCGCCTATATTTACCAGTGCGCGATGGCTGTGGATCGAAGCAAAAGCGAATTGATGAAACGCAGGAACCAAGGGGGCGCCCTGCCCATTTAATGCAATATCTTTTCGTCTAAAATCAGCGACAACACTTATTCCAGTTTCTACGGCCAGCATTGCTGGATCGAGTAATTGGGTCGAAAATCCTCTTTGTTTTGCTGTAGAGGGCTGATGGCGAATGGTTTGACCATGAGCGCCGATGGCTTTTATATCCTTCGCTTGGAGCTGCGTTTTGGCTAGGAGTGTTTTGACAGCAAGCGCATATTCATGTGCAAGAAGTTGCTCAGCAAGCGCCATCCGTTTGATTTCATCATATCCCGGCTTGGTGAGTGTGCTGAGTTTTAAAAGTAGCTTATCTGAAAAGGGTTGGAAATGAGTCGCTAGGGTTGTGATGCCTTGACCAAAATCTATTAATGCGGCATCAATACCGTCTAGGCTGGTGCCAGACATTAAACCGATAAAGTATTGCTGTTGTTGTCCATTCATTGATGGGTATGTTTAGAGTTGGGAATGCTTCCAGAAGCGATTTGGGCAAGGTAAATTTTATTTTCTATATCGAGTCTGGCCAATAGCGGTTGAGCTTGCCTTTTAAATTGGTCACGGTCTTTCTTGTCAATAGGTTGTGCTTGTGGCAGCTTGATGGTTTTAGGGTTTCTGTAAACACCATCGACTAAGAACGCATAATGCAGATGAGGTGCTTCTGCTAATCCCGTGGCACCAACTAGTCCGATAACTTGACCTTGTTTTACACGCTGACCTACTTTCACTTTACGTTTAGAAAAGTGTAAGTATTTGGTGGTATATTTTTCACCATGTTGAATAAAAACATAGTTTCCGTTGTATTTATTGTAAGCTGATGCGATAACTTTGCCATCCCCAGCAGCATACACTGGCGTGCCAGTTTTAGCTCTGTAATCTATGCCCTGATGAGGTTTATAGCGTTTGAGAATGGGATGAAAACGTTTTAATTGAAAACTAGAGGAGATGTATCGAAAATTGACTGGATTTCTGATAAAGGCTTTACGCATACTTAAGCCTTCGGGGGTATAGTAATCACTCTCATCTTTGCCATTTTGATATAAAACGGCACGGAAAGACTGACCTTGATTGACAAATTCAGCTGCCAGAATTTTCCCTTCTCCAATAAACTCACCATCAACATATAGTTTTTGATAGACGATATTAAAGCGATCTCCCTTGCGTAAATCGAGGGCAAAGTCGATATCCCAACCAAAAATGTCTGCTAGCTGCATAATAAGTCTGTCACTCAATCCTGCTTTTAAACCGTCTAGATAAAGGGAGTTCTCTATAATGCCATTCATCATGGTTTGCTCGATATCTACTTGTTTGGTTTCTATGGAACTGTGAAATTGATCATCCGTTTTAATAATTTTCAGGGTATTCAGTGAATCAATGCTGTAATCTAACTCTGTGAGTTTTTGATCTTCATCTTTGTAGAGAGTGATTTTTTGCTTGGGAAGTAAATTTTTAAGCGTTGCAACACTGTTGCCTAACTCCATGATTTGAAATAGAATTTGTGGTGAGATGGTTTGTTTTTGAAAAATGCTTGCCAAGCTATCACCAGGTCGTATCACCACCTCAATAGGCTTTATTTTTGTCATAAAGGCTGCAGTTTCTGTGGACATGTCTTCAATGTTAAGCGCTAAGGGTTGACGAACTTCAGCTTTGTTAGAGACAACCACTGTCTGCTCTGCATTTGATTCTGTAGTGATTTCGATAATATTTTCTGCGCTCTTTTTTACATCTTGTTTTGCAGAAATATTAGCTTCACTGCTAAATGGAATCAGAGAAAATATAATGGTTAGAATGCCTAACGCAACAATAGAAATAGCCACATGATAGGCGTGAACAAATCTTCTTGAAGAGGAAGTGAAACTGGAGGATGACTGTTGAGATTTATAATCTTGCTTTAGCATAATCATAATTATGATCAAATGTTACACTCATCATAGCGAAAAAAATCTGAAAATTCAATGCAATGCTGATGTGTATGAGATAAACAAAAAAGTGTAATATGACATTAATACCTCAAAATGTGGAGTTTTCAATGTTTCTTTCATGGATTGAAATGCACTTTGACGCTTTTGAAAAATGAACAACCTTTTGACGGTAATTAATGCCTTATCTAAATGAGATTTAAATTCACAGAAATCCATAGAAATATGAATATTTAGGATATACTCAAAGCATGCTATCCCTATGCTTTTTTAGTTTATAGAATATATGCGTATCTTCTCTCTTGGTTAGGCTTATTTCGAACCGAAGTTATTTAGGTGTCTCAAACATGAAACATACAAGTTCATTACCCTCTACTCCAATGGGCACCATTCTAGGTTTGGCACCGGGAGAAGTTGAAGTCTATTCTTGTGATTATGAGAAGATTGATGAGACGGTCTATCCAGATAGGCATGCTTTTAGACATTATGCCAATGGCTTTTATTTTGGGTATAAGTGGCAATGTGTAGAGCTTGCCAGGCGTTGGCTTTATTACAATAAGGGCTATGTTTTTGAAGACGTCGCCATGGCTTATGACATCTTTAAGCTCAGACATGTTAGGCGAGTGTCTGATAATAAAGTGTTACCCTATAGAGCTTTTGCCAATGGTTGCAAATGTCGCCCTGAATTAGGAAGCTTGTTAATTTGGGATGAAGGTGGGGAGTTTGAGCACACTGGGCATGTTGCCGTTGTCACAACAGTAACAGATGATTTTGTCTATTTTGTTGAACAAAATGTCTATAACCATATATGGCCTGAGGGACAGAATTATTCCAGAAAGAATGCGGTGAAGATTCAGGAGGATGGTGGTTTTTGGATTGAATGTGAATTTTCAGACACTCGAATTTTGGGTTGGATGATTCAGACTGAAAATAACGTCGATGCACAGCCTATCACTCAGATTGATCCCAATAAGCTCAAAGTGCATCGTCATCAAGCACAGCCACAAAAATTAATTAGCCAATCATGGCTGGACTTGTCAAATTCCGCAGATGCCGATTATGTCAAGCTGATGCAAGGCCAGAAAATGACACAGTATCAGGATGAACTACTCACTTATTATTCAATCACACCTGAAGCTCTAAGAGAAATAAAACAAGCATCCAACACCATTCATGTGTTATTTATGCATGCGACTGATTATATTTTGCAAGATGAATCTCGATTAAGTCGTTTTAATATCCCTAAAGTATTATGGCCAAGAATTAAGCAATCTTGGGAGAATCGCCGCAACGATATGATTGTAGGGCGAGTGGATTTTGCTCTGTCCGAACAGGGGATTAAAGCCTATGAATATAATGCTGATTCTGCCTCTTGTTTATTTGAAGGTGGCTATGTGCAAGGTTTGTGGGCTAAAAACTTCCAGCTTGAAGATAGCTCTGATCCCGGACAGGATATTTTTTCTCACTTGGTGAGTGCTTGGAAGAAAACAAAAGTGACGGGTCTTTTGCATATATTGCAAGATCACGATTTAGAGGAAAACTACCATGCGCTTTATATGAAGTCGGCTATAGAAGCGGCAGGTATTCGCTGTAAAATATTACATGGATTTGATGAGTTGTACTGGGATGAAAGCGGTAATATTGTGGATCAACAAGGGGATTTGGTTGATTGTGTATGGAAAACTTGGGCATGGGAAACTGCTTTGGAGCAATTACGACAACATTTAGAGCAGTATCATGTAGACGATTTAAGCCAGTTCCAGCAACGTTCATCTGACCCCAAAAATCGCCCTCAGTTGGCGGATGTTCTGTTGCATCCAGCAGTGATGGTACATGAACCTCTATGGACAGTTATCCCCAGTAATAAAGCCATCTTACCAATTTTATGGAAATTATTTCCACATCATCGCTATCTACTCGAAAGCCATTACCAGCTCACTGAGTCTTTGCAAAAACAAGGTTACGTCAGCAAGCCCATCGCGGGACGTTGCGGCTTAAATGTGGCCATTGTCGACCAAAAAGAGCAAGTTGTCTCGCAAACGGATGGTCAGTTTGATCATCAAAAACTCATTTACCAACAGCTTTGCTTACTACCTAACATCGGTGGTAAAAACGTACAGATCAATACTTTTAATATTGATGGAAAATATTCAGGGAGCGGTGTTAGAGTAGATGATTCGCTGATCATTAGTCAACAAAGCAATCTGCTGGCTTTGCGTATTATGAATGAATAATGTTCTTAAAATGAAACTGTTAGGTATTTCTTAAACGGATTTTGCTTCAGCCTTCATAATTATTATGATCACTGGTAATGCGATTACGACCTCCATGTTTGGAGCGATAGAGATATTTATCAGCTCTATCAATAAGTTGGATGAAAAGTTCATGGGGTTGATACAACGTCATGCCAATTGACACAGAAAAGCCATCCACTGAAATCTTTTTTTGAGGATGAATAATTTTAATATTCCTCACTGAGGCGCGAATATTTTCCGCAATACTCATTGCCTCTTCAAATTCGGTCTTTAGAAGCAAAATACAAAACTCTTCACCACCATAGCGTGCAGCGACATAATCATGGGATAGTGCCAATTTCATTTTAACGGCAACTGCTTGTAGGACTATATCCCCAAAAGGATGGCCATAACTATCATTCACTGTCTTGAAATGGTCTATGTCCAACATTAAACAAAATAAGGGAAGGCAATCTTCAGCATGTTCCGAGAACTGGGTAAATGCCTCTTGAAGGCCTCGCCTATTGACTAAAGTGGTTAATTCGTCATGTTTCGCTTCAATACTGGCTCGATCAAATTTTTCTTTTAACTCCAAGGCCTCCCTTTGTGATTTTTCTAAAGCCATATTCAGTTTGTGAGTCTTCTTTTTCATCAGTTTTGTTTCTGAAATAAGCTGACTAATCACTTGCTGGGTCTCGATAGGGGAGGGTGTACCCTGGTTCAATTTTGATAAACTACCTCCCAGTTCGCTATCAAAGCTAGCTAGAGATGTTGAACTTTCTGATACGGTTTGGGTAATGCCAGATAAAAGCTTATTAAAAATTTCCATATCCCCCTTATTCAAGGTGTTAGGATTTTCTTGAAAACAAAGCTGATAA
>PCTP01000080.1:0-1767 GCA_002770795.1 Gammaproteobacteria bacterium CG22_combo_CG10-13_8_21_14_all_40_8
CAAGTATATCTCTGATAAAGGATTGATCAATTTTCAAGTTATCCATGGGAAAAGCTTTCAAATAGGCTAGAGAAGAAAATCCTGTTCCAAAGTCATCAATGGATAATTTAATATCTCTTGCATGGAGTTTCGTTAGAATCGTCACCGCATAATTATGATCTTCCATCAATAAACTCTCTGTAAGTTCTAATTCAAGATGAGTAGGATCCATGCCTGTTTTCTTTAAAACCTCATCAACAGCATCAACAAATCCCACATCTTTAAACTGAGCGCCAGACACATTCACGGCAATATAATTTGGCGCAATTCCCTCCTCATGCCAACGTTTATACTGTCTGCAAGCTTGTTCAAGAATCCATTTTCCCATAGGAATTATCAATCCAGTGTCCTCTGCTAAAGGTATAAATACATCAGGTGTCACCATTTTTTTGCCATCTTTCGGATTCCAACGCATCAACACTTCAATCCCCCCCACCAGACCTGTTTTGCAATCCAATTGCGGCTGGTAGACTGGATAAAGCTGCTCATCCCCAATAGCAGCTCGTAGCTCTGCCTCAAGAGTTGTGCGTTCTTGTGCTTGCTGTTGCATTTCTTGCGTGAAAAATTGGTAGGTGTTGCGCCCTTTTTCTTTGGCTCTATACATGGCAATATCAGCATTTTTAAGCAACATTTCTTCGGTATCGCCATCTTTTGGATACAAACAAATCCCTATGCTGGCACAAGGAACAGCCTTATATCCATCTAATTGGATGGGTTTATTAAGTTTTTCAATAATTGTTGATGACACTCTGGCCGCGTTTTTTTCTCCATAAATTGGAGAGAGGATAATGGCAAATTCATCACCGCCTAAACGAGCAATGGTATCACTCATACGCACACAACTTTCCAATAAACGAGCCACTTTGACGAGTAAAGCATCCCCCACAGAATGTCCAAAAGCATCATTAATAAATTTAAAGCGATCGAGATCGATAAAGAGCAGAGCCATTGAGGTTTCTTCACGGATAGACCGCGTAATGGCTCTTTGTAATCTATCCATAAATAAATTGCGATTAGGCAAGTTGGTCAGAGGATCATAATTGGCTTGATAACGTATTCTATCTTCAGCCTGCTTCCTTTCCGTCATATCACTTGCAATCAACACGTATTCCGTAATACTACCAGTAACGGTGGTCACTGCCGTTAATGACATCCATTCTGGATATCGACTCCCATCTTTTTTTCTTTTCCAAATCTCTCCTTGCCAAGATTTAGAGCTTTCAACCTGTGACCAGAGACTTTCTAATAATTTAATATCTTTTTGCTCTGCACCTAAAATTTGGGGATTTCGACCCACAACATCCTGCTCAGAAAACCCGGTCATTAAACTGAAAGCAGAATTTATCATCTTAATGCGTTTTTTTGCATCAATGATCATAATGGCATCACTGGATGCCTCAAAAACTACGGCTGCTTGTTGAAGGTGTTGGGCATAAGCTCGGCCTTCGGTGGTATCCCTAAAATACCAATGCATATAATCTACTTCAGTTTTATTCGATGCTTTTTTCACCTCTATTTGAAGCCAAAACTTCTTGTTAGATAAATTCATGAATTCCATTTCAAACTGAAACTGACGTTGTTCCTTATTCAGACTCAAAATTTTGTTCACTTCTCCAGAGGAATTAAGCAACAACACTTCTAACCAAGTTCTTTGATACAGATTACGAAAATCCAGATCAAATAATTCGCAAAAAAGCTGATTAAATGCGACGATCTTGCCCTCTAATG
>PCTP01000080.1:1791-7142 GCA_002770795.1 Gammaproteobacteria bacterium CG22_combo_CG10-13_8_21_14_all_40_8
TTTGAAGTAACTGAGAATTGAGTTCCGTTAATTCTTTCAGGTGGGAGGTGTATCTAAAAAAACTGGTCAAATCTGACAAATAAACCATGCGCTCATCTGGTTGTTCAGTCGAGGTCACTTGCACAAGCACTTGTCTTTGCATTGTGGGTAGTAGAAAGTTACAGAGTCTAGAGGAGAATTTAAAATTTTCCTCACAAATAACCCGTTGCCACCAATTCACATCAGACTCTAACAAGGAGTGTAATAAGTTGACTTTTTGAGGGACTGTGCTTAATCCTTCAAATAAGATAGAAGAAAAACTTGCAGTAGATGAAACAACCTCACCCTCAAGAGTTACCCTAGCTGAGGATAAACTCATTCTATCAGGTTGCAAATTAACAGAGTCTTTTTTCCATTTTTTAATGAGAAACGGATAAGCCGCTACTATCCCCGACATGAAAATCAGAGTAGCGGCGAGGATCTCTCGTGCAATTGATGAAAACGCCATATCAATGATCATCCTTATTGGGAAAATACTAAAATAGAAACGCCTGATTTTTCTTCAAGATTAAATGTATTAATCCTAAAATTAACAGAGTTACAACAATTCTCTAAAAAATTCTTCCCGTGACACCTCAGCAATACTCTCTTCACACTCTATTCCTTCATCTTTCAATAAAGGTAGAATGTGGGTGTAATATTCACGTCCCGTTGGACGAATAGATCCACGTTCAGTCAAAACACCCTCAAGTAACAAATGTGTCGCTATAGCCGCAGGAGTTCCTACTGCCTTAGCCATGGCTGAGTAGCCTAAGCCCTCACCATCTCCAAAAAGTTTCAATTTAGACATGATATTTCGATGAGATCCATCTGGATAGGAAACGCCAAATTTATGTAGCAAAAAAGCCATATCCTTCTCACCCTGATCAAACACTAGCTTATTTTCAAGGGCATTACAAAAAATATCCATATAAGTTCCACTTTGTGATACCAAGTTTTCCCTATCGAAAAGGCCTAACCATTCAAAGGCTTCTTTTGTTCGTGAAGAAACCGCTAATTCTGACGGAACAGATGCCTCAGGTATATTCGCCATCTGAGCGAGGAGTTGGGGCCAAGAACCTG
The DNA here is from genome assembly GCA_002770795.1 of Gammaproteobacteria bacterium CG22_combo_CG10-13_8_21_14_all_40_8. Classification (GTDB taxonomy): domain Bacteria; phylum Pseudomonadota; class Gammaproteobacteria; order Enterobacterales; genus 21-14-all-40-8. The sequence goes on from PCTP01000080.1 coordinate 2,893, forward strand.
TAAATTCAGGTGAATTTGTATTATCGAGCAACCCAAGAATTTTAGCATCCTGCATAATCTCTAAATAACCTTCATAACGTAAAGTGCCCCGTAATAAATCTTGCAATTCATCTAATCCATAGGCTGTTTTGTATGGAATGGAATCTCGGTTAGGATAGCCTGATAAATTCATCTCCTCTCCAGTCCATGCTTGAAGAGGTGATTTCAATAGCTCGGTTGCGGGACAAATAACATCCTTGCCATTTTTTAAATATCGAGCCTGATTCAACATGGCCAACAAAACACCTTTGGGAGCCCAGGCAAATTTATAGCCAAAGGGGTTGTCATTATGCTCTGGACTAGGTAGACCTGCGCCCCAAGAAATAAAGGATCGAATAGATCCGCCTGCATCATGAACCTGATCAATAATGCTCATCGCACTTAAATGATCAATACCTGGATCAAATCCCATTTCGTTTAAGATGGTGATATTCTGTTCTTTGGCTTGCTCATCAAATGTAGCCATTTCATCGGACAAATAACTGGCAGTAACTAAATGTTTTCCATGTTTGATACATTGCTTAGCAACCAATGGATGTAATGCATAAGGAATAAAGCTTACCACAATTTCATGTTGGCTTACTTCTTCCGATAAGGCTCGCTCATCTGAGACATTGAGTGTTTTACAAAGAATATGGTTTCGTCCCTTTGCTAATTCTTGAGCTTCCTCCAAGAATTGGCTAGCAAGAGTAATAGAATATTGATGTTTATGTAAATATTCTAGTAAAGGACCTGCGACTAAGCCTGACCCCAAAATTAAAACTTGTGACATGATTTTCTCTCTTAAAAGAACACCCTCAAAAAATAGAGACTTCGAGGGTATTTGTAATGATTAGATAACTAGATTTTGTGATGCGTTAAGTGCACCGAGTAACGCCTCGCCCAATTTTTCAGAGCGCTCAGGAGACCATCCATAAACTGTATCTTCAAGATCGATATGATCCTTAAAGGGCATCTCAAGTGTCAATGATACACATTTAAAATGTTCACCAACCCAACTGCTGCCCATAGCCAAATTCGCTTTTCCTGGTTTATCAATGGGATATCCCTTTTCAGTTTGAAAATCGGGTGATGTTTTTAACAATTCATCAATAAAGGCTTGTTCTTGTTGATTCATCTTTTCAGAGTAACTGGGGATCCCCTCGTTTCGAGCCACAAAGGTATGAGGAATTGCCTCATCGCCATGTATATCTACAAAGAAATCACAGCCTACAGCCTGCATTTTTGCTCTGACTAAGGCCACTTCAGGACTCTTTTCCATACTGGGTTGTTGCCACTCCCTATTTAAATTAGCACCAGCCGCATTAGATCTTAAATTTCCCAAAAAACTACCATCAGGATTCATGTTTGGCACAACATAAAACGCCCAGTCTTTTAGCAAATTGCGTGCAATCGGATCATCATGATCTAACAGACGATTAATTAACCCCTGCGCACACCATTCCGCCATACTCTCACCCGGATGTTGTCTAGCAATAAACCAAGCTTTTTTACTAGGATTGCCTGAACTGATATGAAGTAAATCCATATCTCTGCTTTGAACTGTAGAGCCTAAAACTTCAAGACTACAAATATCGCTCATTTGTGCATCATGCACTAAGTTTTGATGTTGTTCGTGACTAAAGGGAGCAAAATAGGCGTAATACACAGAATTTAACATCGGAGTATGAGATATTTTCAGCATCTCTCCATCATATTCGGTAGGTACACGAAACCAAGTCTCTCGATCATAGCTAGCAACAGCTTGGTAGCCAGTCCAACCCTCTTTGTAGGAACATTCATTCACATTGGTGATATGTAGCACAACTGGCGTTTTAGCTGGAACCACCAACCTAAAGTGAAACCATTGTTTAAATTCGGATTCACTATCATTTCTGATACGTAGTCGAATATTTTCAGGTTGCTCAATACTGTCGACAATAATGTTACCGCTATCAAACTGGGATGAAATTCTCACGTTTACCTCTCGTCTAATTGGTTGAAATAGTTAAATTCTTCCCTTACTTGTGCTTTCTGGGTCGTCCCTTTTTCTCTGACTCAATTTTCTTGGCTAATTTAGCACGTTTTCTGGCTTCTTTTTGTGCAGGGGTTAACTCCTTTACTTGAGAAGCAAAGGGATTTTCGCTACTTTTAAACTCAAATCGCACAGGAGTTCCCACTAACTTTAACTTTTCCACAAAGAAATTGGTGAGGAATTTCTGGTAGGTTAAAGGTAAAGATTGGGTGAGATTTCCATGGACCACAATCCAAGGCGGATTGTGGCCTCCCACATGTGCCATTCTCAGTTTTGCTCTGCGTCCATGAACCAAAGGGGGTTGATGTTTATGCTGAGCCTCCATCAACCACTCGGTAAGTTGACGAGTTGTCATGGCTTTATAAGCCGAATTAAATGCCTTGGTAACTGATCCTAACAAATCTCCAACGCCTGTTCCATGAAGCGCAGAAATATAATGGATTTTAGCAAAATCCACAAAATGTAGGCGCCGGCGGAGTTCTTCTTTCACATGCTCCTTGTGCTCTGTTTCCATATTGTCCCATTTATTAATGGCGATCACCAAGGAACGACCACTATCTAAGACAAATCCCAGCAAACTCAAGTCTTGATCAGTAATACCAACTCTGGCATCAACTACCATCATGACGACATTCGAATCCTCAATAGCCTGTAATGTTTTCACGACTGAAAATTTTTCTACAGTTTGACTAATTTTTCCTCGTTTACGAACACCAGCAGTATCAATCAATGTGTATTTTTTTCCGTTGCGTTCCATGTCAATATAGATACTATCTCGAGTGGTGCCGGGTAAATCAAAAACGACCACTCTTTCTTCGCCTAATATGCGATTGACCAAAGTTGACTTACCAACGTTAGGGCGTCCAATAATGGCCAATTTAACAGATTCAGGTATTTTAAAGGTTTTTTCTGGTAAAGAAAGAGCTGCGACTTCATCAAATTCTTCGGGAAAATCACAGACGACTTCATTGGAGGCGTCGAGTTCTGGCCTCGCTTCAAAAAGATGATCAAAAACTCTTTCTAATAACTGTTTAACGCCACGCCCCTGAGAAGCAGAAATCCCCACAGGAGATCCAAAGCCCATATCATGAAACTCTGCTAAAGCCGTCTCAGATTCTATCCCATCAATCTTATTCACCACCAATAAGGTGGTTTTGTTCAAAAGGCGCAATTGTTTAACAATGGTATAATCTGAGGGGGTAACACCCGCTTTTGCATCCGTTAAGAAGATGACTGCATCAGCCTCCTGTGCTGCTTGCATAGACTGTTCTGCCATCTTTCCATCGACCCCTTCTTCATCCCCAGTGATACCACCGGTGTCAACAACAATATACTGTTGTTCTTGAAAGTAAGCCTGTCCATATTGTCTATCGCGAGTTAAACCGGGCAAATTTGCCACTAAAGCATCTCGGCTTTTTGTTAATCGATTAAAAAGCGTCGATTTCCCAACATTGGGTCGTCCCACTAATGCAATAACTGGCAGTAAACTCATTGAATAACCCTTGTTTGATGTTATAAGCTACTTTCAGGGATTTTAACCGCCAGAACTTCGCCATTTTTTGCTTGAGCAACTAAATAATTAAGATAAGCGATAGGTGCGCCTACGACACCACTACTATCGATCCTCATTCGTTTAACAAAATGACCATCACTTGCTGACATCCAATGTAAATAGCCCTCAAAATCAGCAACCACCACATATTTTCCAAGAGCAGCGGGTGCAGAAACTTTTCTGTTTTTGAGTTCTGATTGAGTCCATTGGGTTTGTCCCTGTTCACGTGATAATGACATCACAACATCATTAGATGTTGTGGCAAAAATGCTCAATCCATCAGAAGTCAAATCTTGAAAAGATGACATTTCTCGTTGCCATAGATTTTGACTATCTCTTAAGTTGATAGCCGCGATATTTCCATTATAGGTAGCTACATACAAAACATCAGAAACCACCAGGGGTTTTGAATCCACATCAACAATCTGATCAAACTCTGAACGGCCAGCGGCTTGGGCAATTCTTTTTTCCCAGATAAGGGCCCCATCTTTCATAAAAAACAACGCCACATTGCCATTATCAAAACCAGATATCACGGCACCTCTGGCTAAAATGGGAGTCCCCGTACCTCTCAAAGTGAGCGCAGGAACGTTTCTGTCAAAAAACCAACTTCTCTTGCCAGTTTTTTCATCCATAGCAAATAAT
>PCTP01000002.1:0-4081 GCA_002770795.1 Gammaproteobacteria bacterium CG22_combo_CG10-13_8_21_14_all_40_8
TTCATTTCATTGGCCTCCTTCAGTTTGTTCAGATTGCCCATAAGTTAAATACAAGCGAATCACAAGTAAAGCAGATGGAGTACGCATCTTTTTTATGGCAACTCAATTGCCGATTTATTGGTTATTACAGAATATATTTGAGGAAATACCATGCAAGTCTCAGTAGAAACTACAAAGGGTTTGGAAAGACGTATGACAGTTGGGCTTCCTGCCGAGACTGTTAATAATGAAATAACCAAACGTCTAAAGAAATTAGCCACCACCCAGAGAATACCTGGCTTTCGACCAGGAAAAATTCCTTTAACAGTTATCAAGAAACGCTATGAACAACCTGTGCGACATGAGGTTTTAACCGAAGTCATGCAGCGTGGCTTCTATCAAGCAATTATGCAGGAGAAATTGACACCCGCAGGTGCTCCTCGCGTAGAACCTAAAGATCAAGAAGGTGAGTTGTTCGAGTTTGAAGCACTTTTCGAAGTTTACCCTGAAATCACTGTTTCTGAGCTTTCATCTCTTGAATTGAATAAAGTCCATGCAGAGGTCACAGAAGCTGATGTTGATAATATGATTGAAACCTTAAGAAAGCAAAGAGCTTCTTGGGAATCTGTACGTCGTATGGCCAAAAAAGGAGACATGGTTGTTATTGATTTTGAGGGCTCAATTGATGGCGAAAACTTTGATGGTGGAACCGCTGAAAATGTTTCTGTTGTTTTAGGTGAAGGCAAAATGCTGGCTGATTTTGAAACAGGGCTTCTGAAACTTAAAGCGGATGAAGAAAAAGAAATCGAAATGACTTTCCCTGATGACTATCAAGCAACTGAACTTGCAGGAAAAGTCGCAAAATTTAAAATTAAAGCACATGAAGTAAAAGGCCAAAAACTTCCAGATGTAGATGACGAATTTTTAAAATTATTCGGTATCGAAGAAGGTGGCGTTGATGAATTGAAAGCCGAAGTGCGAACAAACATGCAAAGAGAGTTGTCGCAAACAATCAAAAACAAATTGAAAGCTGAAGTATTAGATAAACTCGCCAAAGATAATCAAATTGACTTGCCTAAAGCATTAGTTGACCAAGAAATTGATAGACAACGCCTGCAGATGTTGCAACAAATGAAAGGGCGAAATGTCTCTGAACTTCCCGAATTGCCTGCTTCATTGTTTGAAGAACAAGCATCAAAGCGTGTGACTTTAGGACTTGTTGTGAGCGAAATCATCAAAACTAACGAGTTGAAAGTAGATGCTGAAAAAGTACGTTCAACCATTGATGAAATGGCCGCAGCTTATGATGAGCCAGAACAAGTCGTTAATTGGTACTATGCTGATAAAAATAGATTAGCGGAAGTTGAGTCCTTGGTATTGGAAGATGAAGTCGTTGCCTTTATACTAGCAAAAGCGAAAGTGACTCATTCTGACGTTTCATTTGATGAAATTATGAAGCCAAAGGCCTAAATTACGGCCTTTGTTAACAATAACCCGTACCACCTCAAGATGTATTAAAATTTATATTTTGAGGTAGGATGGATATAAATAATAAAAGGCTGAACTATGATCAATAAATTTACTCCTGTAATGTATCAAGATCCACTTGCTGCATTAGTACCAATGGTTGTTGAGCAAACTTCTAGGGGTGAAAGATCATATGATATCTATTCACGCCTACTCAAAGAGCGCGTTATATTCTTAGTTGGCCAGGTCGAAGACCACATGGCTAACCTTATTGTGGCGCAAATGCTTTTTCTCGAATCAGAAAACCCAGATAAAGATATCTATCTTTATATCAACTCACCAGGTGGTTCAGTAACGGCGGGCTTGGCTATCTACGACACCATGAAATTTATCAAACCTGATGTTAGCACCCTTTGTATGGGGCAGGCCGCAAGTATGGGAGCTTTCTTATTGACTGGAGGCGCTAAAGGAAAACGTTATTGTTTGCCTAATTCACGCATGATGATTCATCAGCCATTGGGTGGGTTTCAGGGGCAAGCCTCTGATATTGAAATTCATGCCAAAGAAATTCTCTTTTTAAGAGAAAGACTTAATCAAATTATGTCAAATCATACCGGTCATACCTTAAAAGAAATTGAAGCAGACACCGATCGCGATAATTTTATGAGTGCAGAGGTCGCCTTAAAATATGGCTTGATCGATGCTGTGATAGAAAATCGTAATGCTTTGAGCGCAAAAAGTTAAAGTTTTAGTTTGCACTCTCCATTTTCACCCCCAAAATTACTAAAGATGCAATTTTGGGGTTGAAATATCTTCAAAAAAAGCGCACTTTTACATGTACAGCATGAACAGCTTTAAGGAATCAGAATGAGTAAATCACCCAAATCTGGCAGCGATGATAACGGCAAATTGTTATATTGCTCCTTTTGTGGCAAAAGTCAGCACGAAGTACGTAAATTAATTGCTGGACCCTCTGTATTTGTCTGTGATGAATGTGTTGAATTATGTAATGATATTATTCGTGAAGAGATACAAGACACCGTTTCAGATGCTGATCACACCAGTCTTCCTACCCCTAAAGAGATCAACGCTACGCTAGATGATTATGTTATAGGGCAAGAACAGGCCAAAAAAGTACTGGCTGTTGCAGTTTATAATCATTATAAACGACTTAATAATAATTCGACCTTTTCTAAAAAAGATGATGTTGAATTAGGTAAAAGTAATATTTTGTTGGTTGGTCCAACGGGAAGTGGTAAAACGCTATTGGCTCAAACTTTGGCCCGCGTTTTAAATGTACCATTTACCATTGCAGACGCGACTACCTTAACCGAAGCTGGCTATGTGGGTGAGGATGTCGAAAATATTATTCAGAAACTGTTGCAGGCTTGTGATTATGATATAGAAAAAGCGCAACATGGTATCGTTTATGTGGATGAAATTGATAAGATTTCCAGAAAGTCTGAAAATCCTTCTATTACCAGAGATGTCTCTGGAGAAGGCGTTCAACAGGCTTTACTTAAATTAATTGAAGGCACAGTCGCTTCTGTTCCTCCTCAGGGTGGCAGAAAACACCCACAGCAAGAATTTTTGCAAGTTGATACCACTAATATCCTCTTTATTTGTGGTGGTGCCTTTGCTGGACTTGAGAAAATTATTCGCCAGCGTACAGAAAAAGGCGGTATTGGATTCTCGGCTAAAGTTCATAGTAAGGTCGATCAATTAGAGTTGGGTGATTTACTCCTGGAAACGCAACCGGATGATTTGGTCAAATATGGGTTAATCCCTGAATTTGTAGGCCGTTTGCCGGTTATTGCCACTTTGAAAGAGTTGGATGCCAAGGCATTGGTTCAGATATTAACTGAACCCAGAAATGCATTAACTAAGCAATATGCTCGACTATTCGAAATGGAAGGTGGTGAGTTAGAATTCCGTGCAGAAGCGCTCGAGTCCGTTGCTGAACTTGCCCTGAAAAGAAAAACGGGCGCTCGTGGTTTACGTTCTATCATGGAATCGATTTTGCTGGAAATTATGTATAATCTTCCCTCAATGGACAATGTTTCTAAGGTAGTGATAGATAAAGCAGCTGTATTGGGTGAATCGGAGCCTATCTTAATTTATGATAATAGTCATCAAGCTGAAGCGAAAGCCTCTAAAAATTAACCTTTTTTCATAAGGTTAACCTTGATACTTCTCCAATAGTCCCCATCTATTTTACAGAAGCCGATATTTATGACAAAGCGTAGTTGTCTCTGCGCCTTGTCAGGCTGTCTGAAACTCTAAATTTTAGTGTTTAAGGGATAAAACCTGTTTTTTAATTAGTCGCTAAATAACGATAAGACTTTATGATGAATAATATAATAGAAGTACCTGTGTTACCCCTCCGAGATGTTGTGGTGTTCCCACAAATGGTGATTACTCTATTTGTTGGGCGTGAAAAATCTATCAATGCACTGGATGAGGCTATGCGTAATAATAAGCAGGTTTTATTAGTGACTCAACATGATGCCACTGATGAAGAACCCGATCAGGACACTATTTATAGCATTGGCTGTTTGGGGACTATCTTGAGAATGTTACGTCTGCCTGACGGTAATATTAGAGTGCTGGTAGAAGGTTCTTCTAGAGCTAAAAT
>PCTP01000002.1:4093-11154 GCA_002770795.1 Gammaproteobacteria bacterium CG22_combo_CG10-13_8_21_14_all_40_8
AATGAAAAATACGAGATTAATCGTGAAATAGAGTTAATGGCAGAGCAAGCCATGGCTCAATTTGAAAAATATGTCGACTTAAACAGCAAATTACCATCAGAGCTTTTAAAAACGCTACCCAGCCAAGATAATATTGAAGAACTTATCAACTCATTAGCAGCTCATGCACAGTTTAGTGTGGAAAATAAGCAAGCATTGCTAGAAAAGCTAGATTTAGCAGCACGAATTGATTTTTTGACGCAACTCCTTGATAAAGAAATAGAATTGCTGGAGGTTGAGCAAAAAATCAGAGGTCGTGTTAAAAAACAAATGGAGAAAAGCCAAAGGGAATATTATCTTAATGAGCAAATGAAGGCGATTCATAAAGAATTAGATGAATTAGATGAAGTGCCTGATGAAAGTCAAGATCTTGAAAATCGATTAGTAGAAGCTGCCATGCCCAAAGAGGCTCATGACAAAACATTAGCTGAAATAAAAAAGCTCAAATTGATGTCACCTATGTCTTCAGAAGCTTCTGTTGTTAGAAATTATGTTGACTGGATGCTTTCAATCCCATGGAAGAAACGCAGTAAAATGAAAAATAGTCTTTCCTTGGCACAAGAAACCCTGAATGCGGATCACTATGGTTTGGAAAAAGTTAAAGAACGAATTTTAGAGTATTTGGCTGTCCAAAAAAGAGTGAGAAAGTTAAAAGGCCCAATCTTATGTTTGGTTGGTCCTCCTGGCGTTGGAAAAACCTCCTTAGGAGAATCTATTGCGCGTTCTACTGGAAGAAAGTTTGTCCGTATGGCCCTAGGAGGCGTGCGAGATGAAGCAGAGATCCGTGGACATAGAAAAACCTACATTGGCGCATTGCCAGGTAAAATCATTCAAAAAATGGCTAAAGTAGGTGTCAAAAATCCGTTATTTTTATTAGATGAAGTGGATAAAATGGGGATGGATATGCGAGGTGATCCAGGTTCTGCACTTTTAGAGGTGCTCGATTCTGAGCAAAACTCAAGCTTCAATGATCACTATTTAGAAGTCGATTATGATTTGTCCGATGTCATGTTTGTGGCAACTGCTAATTCTTTGAATATCCCTGCAGCTTTACTCGATCGTATGGAAGTTATTCGGTTAAGTGGCTATACAGAGGATGAAAAGGTAAATATTGCACAGCAGTATTTAGTGCCTAAGCAAGAGAAAAATAACGGAGTGAAGCCGTCTGAGCTTAAAATAGATGAAACAGCATTAAGAGATATTGTACGATATTATACGCGTGAAGCTGGCGTGAGAAGTTTAGAGCGAGAAGTGAATAAAATTTGTCGAAAAGTGGTTAAAGATATTGCTTTAAATCCTGCGAAAAAGACCAAAAAAGTGATTGTTAATGGTGATAATTTAGAGGTTTATTTGGGCGTTCGACGTTATGACTACGGAAAAATGAATCAAGAAGACCAGGTTGGGCAAGTAAATGGCCTCGCTTGGACCGAAGTGGGGGGAGAATTACTTACCATTGAAGTTGTGACCACTTCAGGAAAAGGAAGAACAACTTTCACGGGTAGCTTAGGTGAAGTGATGCAAGAATCAATAAAGGCTGCCTTGACCGTTGTCCGTTCAAGAGCCCCCGCTTTAGGTATTGAAGAAGATTTTTATACAACAAAGGATATACATGTACACGTCCCAGAGGGCGCTACGCCCAAAGATGGACCAAGTGCCGGTATAGGCATGTGTACTGCTTTGATCTCTGCTTGTACAGGTATTGCCGTGCGTAAAGAGATAGGTATGACAGGTGAGATCACCCTGAGAGGCGAAGTACTACCTATTGGTGGCTTGAAAGAAAAACTATTGGCTGCGCTTAGAGCCGGCCTTAAAACGATTTTAATCCCCAAAGAAAATGAGCGTGATTTAAAAGAGATCCCTGCAAATGTAAAGAAAAATTTAACCATTATTCCTGTAAAATGGATTGAGGAAGTGGTGGAGTTAGCTTTGGTAGAAAGTCCAAAACCCTTAGAGTTTGCTTCTGTACCTGAGAAAGTGATTGCTCATCCAGTGCAAAGCAAACCTGAACAGCCTCATCATTGAGTGAGAAATGAGGCGAAGAGGCTTTTTGAACAAATGATACTTGGGTACAGAGTTTTGTCTGAATTGAACAAATAATGACTGATTATTTGTTTTATTCTTGGAATAGTTGAATTGTGTAGACTCTAGGCTTGACAGCGGTTTCAGGCAATTGTATAAAGTGTTCCTGGTAGTTGTTAGAGCCAATGAATCCTGCGATTTTCATATCCAAATGATTCAACCTAACAAAAACTAAAAACCGTAAAATATTCAAATTATAATCATAACTAAAATATAGGGGAAGTTGAGTGAATAAGTCGGAACTTATCGATGTCATTGCATCAGGTGCAGATATTTCCAAAGCTGCTGCAGGTCGTGCATTAGATAGCATGATCGATGGTATTACAGAAACTATGCGTAAAGGTGATCAAGTTTCTTTAGTGGGTTTTGGTACATTTTGTGTCAAAGATCGTGCTGCTAGAACTGGTCGCAACCCACAAACTGGCGAAGCCATTCAAATTAAAGCGGCTAAAGTACCTAGTTTTAAAGCAGGAAAAGCATTAAAGGACGCCGTAAACTAAAAAATAACCAGGGTTTATATTTATAGATAGCCTTGGTTTCCATTTCAAGCGAGACTGATGTGGAAAGTTTTATGGAGTGGTAGTTCAGTTGGTTAGAATACCGGCCTGTCACGCCGGGGGTCGCGGGTTCGAGTCCCGTCCACTCCGCCAAATTTTGGGCGTTCCTTTGTAGGGCGCCCTTTCAATTTATATAGTATTCGCAATTATTACCCAATGGAACCTTTATTGGGGATTGTTAATCATTCATAAAAGAAATTATATTCATGTTAGAAAAATTCAGAGAAGGGGTCAAAGGACCTTGGGCAAAAGTTGTGGGTGCGCTGATTATGGCATCTTTTGTATTTGCTGGCGTCAGTAATTATTTTACCAGTCCAAATGCAAATAACGTTGCCTTGGTAAACGGAGAAGAAATTTCTGTAGTCGATTTTAATCGACGCTATCAGCAAGAAAAAAACCGTTTTGGTGAACAATTCGAAAAATTTTTTAGTAACGAGCAAGCGCTTAACCAGTTTAAACAATCGGTTGTCGAGCATCTTATTACAAGTAAATTGCTGACTCAGGCTTCGAAAGACTTGGGATTATATGTCAGTGATGCCATTATTTATGAGCAGATCAGACAAACACCCCAATTCCAAAAAGATGGTAAATATGATGCGGATACTTTCAGAAATCTTCTGAGTCGAGTTGGTTATAGCCAAAAGGAATATGAGCAATCTCTAAGAAGTGAGAAAGAGTTTAATCAATTGAAAACGCTATCTGATTCAGAGTTTGTTTTAAAGTCTGAAATCGATCAATATTTGAAACTGTCAGATGAAACACGCACGGGTGCTTACCTGCAACTATCTGCATTACCTTTACAAGCAGAAGTCGACTTGTCTGGCGATGAAGGTGCTGAAAAAATCAATCATTATTACGAAACTCATTTAGGGCAATATCTAATACCTGAAAAAGTGAGTGTAGAGTATATTGATCTTTCTACTGAGAGTTTAAAAAGTCAAATTCATCCCGCAGACGCTGAAGTAAAAACTTATTTTGAACAGCATCTGGCAGATTATTCTACGCCAGAGCAGAGAAAAGCTTCGCATATATTAATTAATCTGGCGAGTGATGCGAAAGAAGATGAGACGACTAAAGCGATGCAAAAGTTAAAAGCTATCCAGAGACAAATCATGGAAGGTGCTGATTTTGCTGAAGTTGCAAAAAAACAATCTGATGACACTGTTTCAGCAGAAAACGGAGGAGATCTAGGATTCTTTGGAAAAAAAGTGATGGATCCTGAGTTTGAAAAAGCCACCTTCGCTCTGCAAAAAGTGGGTGATGTTTCTGAGATCGTTCGTAGTCAGTTTGGTTTGCACCTGATTAAATTAACAGAGATACATCAAGCGAAAGAAGCAACTCTAGATGATGTGAAAGATAAGGTCGTTGATGCACTTAAAAAATCCCAATTAGAATTGCTCTTCTCTGATAAGAAAAGCCAAATGACAGAAAAGGCGTTTGAGTATAGTGATTCTTTGAAAGAGGTTGCACAAGAATTGGGTTTAACAGTTCAGGTGTCAGAACCATTCTCTAAAACAGGTGGTATGGGCGTTTTTACCAATCCAATGGTGATAGAAGCCGCGTTCTCTGATCAGGTTTTAGGTAATAACTTCAATAGCGATGTAATTAATATTGATAAAAGCCATGCATTAGTGTTGCGTTTGAAAAAGCATACAGACAGTTATACCCAAAGCCTTGAGCAGGTTAAAACCTCTGTGGAACAAGCGGTGATAACTGAAACTGCCAAGAAGCGACTCGTTGATTTAGCTACAAAGGTTGTGGCTGGGTTGAAGCAGAATAAAGCCGAACAAGAGGTTTTAGCCTTATTGCCGTCAACAGTTAAGGCTGAGTGGGTAAGTTTTGAACAAGTAAAAAGAACGGATGCTAAAATTCCTTCGGACATCCGTACTCGATTGTTTTTGATGGAAAAACCTGCATCTGAGCAGCCTAACTATACGGGACAAGAGACGAACCAAGGATTCGCTATTATCAAACTTGAAAAAGTGACCATGGGAGATCCAACACAGGCTACAGCTGAACAAAGAAAGCAAGTGGAAGATCGTTTATCTAGATTAAAGACGAATTTAGAAGAAGCGGCTTTCCAGGCTTGGTTAAAAGAAAATGCAAAAATCGAGCGTTTCCCTATTAATAACGGTTAACCTTAAAGACTAATCTTGAGATTTCAGCTCACAAAAAAGGCGCTTTAAAGGCGCCTTTTTTGTTGCATGTTGATTGTGGATTTTTAAGCTAGTTCAGAATCTGGCATAGCAGTAATTGAAAAACCATTATCCACATGTACCACTTCACCTGTAATACCAGCGGCTAAGTCAGAACATAAAAATGCCGCAGCATTACCTACATCTTGGATGGTGATGTTTCTGTGTAAAGGCGTCATGCTTTCATAGTAGCTAAGCATTTTTCGAAAATTCTTAACGCCAGAAGCTGCTAGGGTTCTGATAGGGCCAGCAGAAATAGCATTACAACGTATGCCCTCTTTACCCAGGCTTGCTGCAATATAGCGAACATTGGCTTCAAGAGAAGCTTTGGCAACGCCCATAATATTGTAGTTAGGTAGCGCTCTTTCTGCACCAAGATAACTCATGGTAATCACTGCTCCACCGCGTCCACGCATCATAGGTCGACCGGCTTTTGCCAGAGCGGCGAAGCTGTACGAGCTAATATCATGAGCAATCCTGGAACCATCTCTGGTGACGCAATCAAGATAATCACCATCGAGTTGATCTGCGGGTGCAAATGCAGCTGAATGAACGATACAGTCTATTCCATCCCAATGTTTAGCTAATGATGTGAACATATCTTCAATGCTTTGATCATCTCCTAAATCACAAGGAAAGGTCAGTTCTGAACCCCAAGCTTTGGCCATATCTTCAACACGAGACTTGAGCTTTTCATTTTGGTAGTTAAATGCGAGTTCCGCACCTTCTCTGTGCATTGCCTCAGCAACACCACCAGCGATGGATAACTTACTGGCTAAACCGACGATGAGAATTTTTTTATTTTGGAGGAAGCCCATTTTTGAATCCTTTGGTTAGTTTGGAAATAGTTTAATTGAAACTTAATTAAACAGAAAAATCTTAATACAAATTTTGAGTCTATTCTAGCATAGCTGTCAATTTTACAGATCAGACCATGGCAGCTTATATGTTTCCCGCATGATGACATGAAACAATTTGTTGATCCACTGGTGTATGCTCTGGATTTTCGTGGTGGCATTGTTCTGTAGCGACAGGGCAACGACTTACATAAGGGCAGCCCAAATGAGTGTCGATAGATTTGGTTAATATTTTTTGGGTTTGTCGCCATTGCTTCAATGCATTACGTTTAAGACCAGGCACACTCGCGAGTAGTGCTCGGGTATATGGATGACCTGGACGGTTAAAAACATCATCGATGTGTCCATATTCCATGAGTTGTCCTCCAAACATCACCAGAACTTTATCGCTAATGTGTTGTACTACCCCAAGATTGTGCGAGATAAAAACATAGCTAACACCTTCTTTTTGCTGCAAATCGAGCATCAGATTGATGATTTGTGCTTGAACCGAAACATCTAATGCCGATAAAGGCTCATCGGCAATAATGATTTCCGGGCTTGAAACCAAAGCTCGAGCAATTGCAATTCTTTGACGTTGTCCCCCTGAAAACATATGAGGTAGCCAGTGACTTTGTTCTGGTCTTAAACCAACTTTTTCAAGAATTTGATTAATTCTTTTACGGTATTCGTGTTGGGGGACATCAGGGTTGTTATGTAAGGGTTCAATTAAAGTTTTATAAACGGGTGCTTTGGGATTTAATGTTCTTCCAGGGTTTTGAAAGATAAGGCGTAGTTTTTTATGAAGCAGTTCTTCATCTTTTTTCTGCAAATAACTGACGGGTTTGCCTTTATAAAGCAACATGCCTTGATCGGGGTAATTAATACCAGCCAAAATATGCGCTAAGGTGGTTCTTCCACTGCCGGTCTCTCCGACTACAGATAATGTTTCTGCCTGCCCGAGTGTGAAAGAGATATTGTTGATAGCTTGTACGGTTAATGGTTTTTTAAACAAACCTCTAGAGCTTTGAAATGACTTAGACAATCCTGAAGTCACTAAGATGGGGCCACTCATCGTTGATCCTCCCAAAGGTTAAATTCAATAGGAAAATGACAGCGAAAATGATGATTATCTTTGTGGGTCATTTCTGGTAATTTAACACATTCTCGTCCTGCTCTAGGACATCTTGGCCCTAGAGGACAACCCACTGGAATTTTATCTGCTGGGGGTACTGAGCCAGGAAGCGCATAGAGATGAGTTCGTGATTTTTTGACTAATCCTAGTTGAGGTATGCTATTGACCAAAGCCCGTGTGTAAGGATGTTTGGGATGTGTTAGAAGGGTCTCCGTAGAGC